>JAYUJX010000160.1:0-7250 GCA_043764955.1 Polaromonas sp. | reverse complement strand
AATACACAGGAATTTCCTCGAAAAAATTTGAAACCATCCTTCTTGGCTGCGATCATATACGCAGAATTAAGCCAGAAACACCAGTAGAACTTTTGACCCAATTAAATGGTAAACCCTATGTTTTGGCAGTTTCTAGTGCCAGTCCTAATAAAAATTTTTCAAGTGTTTTAAAAGCGCTTGAGCTCTTGGGATCGAAGGCTCCTCATTGCGTTATCGTCGGACAACAGTATTCAAAAGTATTCAAAGACTCGAAGTTGAATAGTAATCGCGTTATTGAAATGGGCTATGTCAGTGATGAAGCCCTTGCGGGGCTCTACACACATGCAATGTGTCTTGTCTTCCCTTCTTTTTATGAGGGTTTTGGCCTGCCGCCACTGGAAGCAATGCTACTTGGTTGCCCCGTGATTGCCAGTAATTGCTCTTCTCTACCTGAGGTTTGTGGCTCTGCCGCTTTGTATTGTGACCCGAACGATCCGACTACTATTGCAAATTCAATTTCGTTTCTAGTCAAAAATCCTGAAAAAGTAAGTACGATGAGAATAACAAGCAAAGTTCATGCGGAAAATTTTACGTGGAAAAAGAGTGCCACGTATTTGTTAAGAGTTTTGGAAAAATCGGCAAGAATCAAAGCAAGTATTTAATTCAATAATTAAAATTTTGCACACTTATATAACAGGAGCTTGCAGATGAGAGTAGCAGTTGTCCATGATTGGTTAGTTATTTATGGGGGTGCAGAACGCGTACTTGAACATATATTGGATATGTATCCTCAAGCAGATGTGTTTTCGCTTATTGATTTTGTTCCAGAAAATCAACGTCATTTTTTAAGAGGGAAAAAGCCAATAACAAGCTTCCTGCAAAACCTACCTGGTGCCAAACAACATTATCGAAAATTTTTACCTTTGATGCCATTTGCCATTGAACAATTTGATTTATCTCATTATGATTTGGTCATCTCAAGCACGTATTGTGTGGCAAAGGGTGTGCTAACTGGCCCCAATCAAGTACATGTTTCATATTGCCACTCACCCATGCGGTACGCTTGGGACCATTATCACGAATATTTGCGTGAAATGAATTTAGAGAAAGGTCTTAAAAGCTGGTTTGCACGTTGGCAGCTGCACAAAATCAGGACTTGGGATGTTCGGTCAAACAACAGTGTCGATCATTTTGTATCAAATTCAAAATTTGTATCTCGCCGTATTTCTAAATACTATGGACGAGAAAGTGTGATTGTCAATCCACCCGTAGATACCTCTATTTTTAAACTTCACAATGAAAAAGAAGATTACTATGTGACGGCTGGTCGGTTCGTTCCCTTCAAACGGTTAGATATAGTTGCCGAAGCTTTTAAGAGTATGCTGGACAAGAAACTATTTATTCTTGGCGATGGACCTGAGATGGAAAAAATTAAAAGCAAGGCTGGACCAAATACAATTTTCCCGGGTTTTTTACCAGCTGCTGAGGTTAACCAATATTTGTCAAAAGCAAAAGCTTTTATATTTCCATCGGAAGAAGATTTTGGGATTGTTCCTGTTGAAGCTCAAGCTTGCGGAACGCCTGTGATTGCCTATGGCAAAGGAGGTGCTTTAGAGACGGTTGTACCTACCGGCCTGACGGGCATGGCACCAACAGGTATGTTCTTTCATAAGCAAACTGCTGCATCAATTATTCAAGCTATACAAGATTTTGAAGCTAATACATCTAAGTTTGTTCCATACGACATACATAACCATGCCCAAGCATTTGCAATACCTAAATTCAAAGAAAAATTTCAAAGAGAAATCGACAAAGCTTTGATTAAATTTAAATAAACTTAAATAAACTTAAATAAACTTAGATATTCTCTTCAGCCTTTCATTTATTAAATATACTATCATGTCACTTTCTGATTTTACTAATAATGTCAAACCCAATATTGCTAGAGCTCCAATAACAAAAGCAGTGTTTCCTGTAGCAGGTTTGGGCACCCGCTTTTTACCCGCAACGAAGGCTCAGCCCAAAGAGATGCTGCCTGTTGTTGACAAGCCTTTGATCCAATATGCGATTGAAGAAGCCTATTCAGCAGGTATCCGGCACATGATTTTTGTAACGGGTCGGAACAAACGGTCGATTGAAGATCATTTTGATACGGCGTATGAGCTTGAAGCCGAATTAGAAACGAACAACAAACATGCGTTGTTAAAACTAGTGCAAGATATTAAACCTGTTGATATGGATTGCTCCTATGTGCGCCAACCCAGATCTCTGGGGTTGGGGCATGCGGTTTTATGCGCCGAACGCATAGTCGGAAATGAACCTTTTGCAGTTTTATTAGCTGACGATTTGATGATCAACAAACCGCCGGCAGATCAAGCAGGCGTAACCCATTTATCCATCTTGGCTCAAATGGTCAAACTATATGAGAATTTGGGAACTTCGATATTGGCGGTGCAAGAAGTGCCTATGGAGATGGTTAGTCGCTACGGTATTGTGGCTGGCGAAACTGTCGAGGATAGGCTAAGTAGAGTCACTAAAATCGTTGAGAAACCAAAGCCTGAGAATGCACCTTCAAATTTAGCTGTCGCAGGTCGCTATATATTAACCCCTGAGATTTTCAATCAAATCAGGCAGCAGACAACGGGCGTTCATGGCGAGATTCAACTCACCGATGGCATCGCTAATTTACTCAAAACACAACATGTACATGCCTACCAGTATTTTGGCAAAAGATACGATTGCGGTAGCAAAGAAGGCTTCTTAGAGGCAACTGTAGAGCTCGCACTGGAACACCCCGAGGTGGGTGCGTCTTTCCGAAAATTTCTGCAGGGTATGAAGTTTTAAATTATTGAATTTCAAGTGGGTTCAAATGGCGATTCATTTTGCATTTTTACCCACACTTTTAACTCCGATATAAAACCCAACATTTGAAAACGTAATTCCAGCAATACCTTTTTAAGTTCAGTCTCATTAGTAGGTCGTAGAAGCAACGATTCAGTTTTTAGAATAACTTCTTCAGTTTTTTTATCAGAGAAAATTGGGATAGTTCCTTTCATTCCATGAAGAATGTTTGCAGCCAACGTATATTGGTTAGCACTTGAATATTTTTCAAATTCTGACCAGTCATTGTCAATTGACGAATTGAGCATGATTAACATTTCATGAGCCAATTCTTCATCACAGACCCGTTGAACTGCCTCTTCAAGGCAAAGGTATGTAAACTGCATAAACTCGTTTGTATTTTCTTGCATCATGCCTTGTTAATCTCCCTCTAACTCAAGAAATAAAAAATTATAGGAATGTTTACACCAAAATAAATTAAAACAATACTATTTATTTAAGCTGCACTGCCCCACTGACAGTTACTGATACTGTGCTTTTCCCGGCTTCGACAGGCACTGCAGTATCTGCAGATGACATTTTCATAGACATTTCTGCCATGCGTGGGCGCGGGGAGTAAACTTGGTCGCCAGCATTAACGGACACTTCTCGCAAACTATAGCTGGTCATGCCAAAGTTTTTAGCGATATCGGCTGCTTTGGCGCGAAATCGGTCTATTGCGATATGCTGCGCCTCGATCTCAATCTTGGCGCGCTGCTCGCGGCTCAAGCTGAAAGCGACATTGCCAACGGTTAAGGTTTGAATTCTGCCTGCTGCAGCGCTGATTTTGGCGAAATCTCGCCCTTCTAGCACCAATTCTGTCGTGCCCTGCCAGCCGTTGATTTTGCCGTCTTTGCTGTACCGCGGGTAGAGGCTGAAATTGCCAGTGCGCACGTCAAGTTGACCAACTACTGCGTTCTTTTTAGCGTCTGTCAATGCTGCATCCAAGGCGGTTTTTAGCTGCGTTTGCACGACATTAGCATCAGCAGCTTCACGCGTGGTGCTCATGTTGATGGTCAAAATATCTTGCTGCACTTCAACGGCCGCATTGGCGCTGAGTTGCACAATGTTCAACGGCTCGCGGTAGCGCGTAGCATCTTGAATATTTTGTGCAAATATGGTTGTAGCCGGCGTAATTATTGCCTGAATAGCTATTAATTTAATAGCAATTAACATACTGGTACTGGTGTTTTTTTTCATGAAATTTTGTCTATTAAAACTTACCACAATCAAAGTTTTATCAACGTTTCGCAACCTAAAACATGACTATTTTTGACGTAATTGCTTGCGCAGCTCCATCAGCTCATCTTTGCTGAGGTACTTTTCGTTGACTTTGGGCGTTGCGTTTTCAACGGGTGCCAGGCTTGTTTTACGCTGATTCAGGTCGCCGGCTGGAGTGCCATTGGTCGCGTTGATTTGGGCCGTATTTACAGCACCATTTTGGTTATTGCCATTTGGATTATTTTTGGCCTTCGCTACGAGCTGCGCATGTTGCGCTTGTTGCGCTTGTTGCGCTTGTTGCGTTTGTTCATAGCGCTCAGAGTTTCGGGCATGAAAGTCCATCACCTTGGCAGCTATCCATTCTGGGTAAAGCCAATACGGTACCTCCATACCGGCGTAGCTATTCAATGGCAAAAAAAACGCCAAGCATAAGCCAAACTGAAAACGAAATCGAAGATGAGCGCTGTGTATTTTCATAATATTAATAACGCTTATCGTAATTCATAGTCGTACAAAACAGCTGCATGTGGCAAATAAACTATGTGCACAATTTCGCAAGAGTTGTAAGAATTTGTCAAACTAAGCCCACAAAGGCTTGCAGACAGCAATATAGGCTGCAAAATACGCTTTTGTAAATGTAACTGCGATTTTTAATTTTCGGGCAACATATATTTCAGGCAATCTATGAACCAAACCACCACTCAAACCACTCGCATTTTGGTCGTTGATGACGACACCCGCATTCGTGACTTGCTGCGCAGGTACCTGACGCAAGAAGGATTCGACGTGATTTTGGCGGAAGACGGCAAGGCCATGGACAGGTTTATGCAGCGCGACGCGATTGACCTGATCGTCTTGGATTTGATGATGCCCGGTGAAGACGGTTTGTCCATTTGCCGCCGCTTGCGCTCTGCAAACAACCGCATCCCTATCATCATGCTGACAGCGAAAAGCGAAGACGTTGACCGCATTGTGGGCTTAGAAGTGGGTGCAGATGACTATTTGAGCAAGCCCTTCAACCCTCGCGAGTTGCTGGCGCGTATCCACGCCGTGCTGCGCCGCCGCCCTGCCACAGAAGCGCCAGGCGCACCGTCTAGCGACGACACACCCGTGCGTTTTGGTGACTATGTATTTGACATGGCCGCTCGCAGCTTGACCAAAAATGGCGAAGATTTGCCCCTCACAACAGGCGAATTTGCCATGCTGAAAACCTTGGTTCGTCATCCACGCATCCCGATGTCACGCGACAAATTGGCACAACTGGCACGTGGCCGCGAGTTTGAAGCATTTGACCGCAGCTTGGATGTGCAAATCTCACGTCTACGCAAACTCATTGAAATTGACCCTGCTAAGCCGCGCCACATCCAAACCGTTTGGGGTGTGGGCTATGTGTTTGTGCCTGATACGGAGCAATCGGCTTCAACGCATTAAATTAACGCACCAATCAACGCAAGTAAAGGGTTGTGCCACCGGATTGGCTTAAACTTAGTCAGTTGCATAAGTTAATGCCATGAAAATCCGCCACCTCCTCCAAATCAACCTGTTTTGGCGCACTTTTGTGCTGCTGGTGCTGCTGATTTTGGCATCTTCACTGGTTTGGTATATCAGCTTCAAAGCGTTGGAATATGAGTCACGGGCGCAGCTGGCGGCACGTCAAATCAGCTCTGCGGTCAATTTAACGCGCAGTTCCTTGGTACACGCGGATGCCATTTACCGCACAGCCCTGATCAAAAACATTTCCGACCAAGAAGGCTTGTACATCCGCCCGCGCGAACCTGAGGACAAAATATCCACCTACGCCATTGACAGCTACAGGCAGCTTTTGGAGCTAGAGCTGCGAAAAAAGCTTGGGACTGACACCATTGTGTCTGACCGAGTCAATGGCGTCCCAGGTTTATGGATCAGCTTTGCGATACAGGGAGATCCATATTGGCTACAAACGGACATGGTTAGAATTGAACCCGTCAACAGCGAGGCTTGGCTGTATTGGGTGGCATTGGCGATTGCCATGTCGCTAGTAGGTTCGCTGGTCATTGGTGGCTTGCTCAATCGACCACTCAAGGATTTGTCCCAAGCGACCAACCATGTGCGCTTGGGACATTTTGACCGCGTCAAGCTCAATGAGAACGTCTTCACCACCGAAATTCACCAAGTCAACCGGGGTTTCAACAAAATGACGGCGCAGCTGTCCAAAGTTGAAAGTGACCGAATTGTCATGTTGGCTGGTATCTCACATGACTTGCGCACACCCTTAGCCAGATTGCGTCTTGAGACTGAGCTGAGCGTTGCTGACAGCGCTGCCCGTCATGAAATGAGCCAAGACATTGAGCAAATCAACGCGATTTTGGGCAAGTTTTTAGACTATGCCCGACCGCATGAGTCGAAGCTGCAAGTCGTCAATTTAGCAAGCGTGGTTGCTGCAGCAGTACAAACTGTCAATATCAGCGCCAAAGACGCGCAAGATATTGTCGTAACCTACAACATCGCGACAGACTTGCAGGTCATGGCTGATGCCGTGGAGCTGCAGCGCGTGCTCACCAATCTGTTGGAAAATGCGCGTCGCTACGGTAAATCAACCATTTACCCGGCCCATATGCTGACTTTGGAACAAGCGCCTGCGACGTCAAAAGCCACTGAATATTCCGCGCATAATGAAGCATGGTCGCCCACGCGTTTGTTTGAAGAACCAGTTGAAATTGCCAAAGTTGATATCGACGCCCGCATTCAAGGCGAATGGGTACGATTAACGGTACGTGATCACGGTGCTGGCGTGTCGCCCGACGTGTTGAACCACTTAAACGTGCCTTTCTTCCGAGCGAATGAAGCGCGCAGCAATGCGACAGGCACAGGTTTAGGGTTGGCGATTGTAGAAAAAGCAGTGCAAGGTATGCAGGGCAAACTCAACCTCAGCAATTGGGGCACACCACATTTTCAGAGCAACGACGACCCCACGTTGCAAAGCAAACGAACAGATGATCAAGACGGTGGCTTCATGGTAGAAATCAGTTTAATGCGCCCTGCGTACAAGTTAGCCACTCAAAAAGGGCTCAACGACGCCCTCTCTTAACTTGTTTCTTAACTTGTCTTCTTGACTTGTTCGGTTTTTAGAATCTTTGAGTTCTATTGCTATTTGATTCTACGAAAAATTTGATTTAATTTTCCGAATTCAG
>JAYUJX010000159.1:0-1997 GCA_043764955.1 Polaromonas sp. | reverse complement strand
CAAGTTAAATTTCATATTTAAATTAGATTGAAAAGTTTATTTTTTCGCAGTCGCATCTTCGGTCGATTTTCCTTCAGCCGCCTTGCTGTACAAAAACTGGCTGATTAAATTTTCCAAAACAACAGCAGATTGTGTTGATGACACCTTGTCGTTATTGGCCAGCATCTTCTCGTCAGCACCTGGCTCGATGCCGAGGTATTGCTCACCCAACAAACCAGAGGTCAATATCTTCAAAGAACTGTCTTTGGGAAAAGCATAACGGCTCTCAATTGCCAGTGTGACACGTGCTTGAAATGATTTGTCATCAAATGTAATGGACTCCACGCGTCCAACCACCACGCCTGCACTCTTCAGTGCTGCTTTGGGTTTGAGGCCACCAATGTTGTCAAATTTAGCCGTCACTTTGTAGGTTTGCTGAAAGCTCAAGCTCAACAAATTAGCGGACTGCAGCGCTAAAAACAGCAAAGCGGCCGCCCCTAGCAAGACAAACATTCCTACCCAAATATCATTTTTAGAGCGTTGCATTTTTATTCCTTAAATACTAAACATCATGGCCGTCAGCATGAAATCCAAGCCCAATACGGCCAGAGACGCAACAACAACGGTTCGCGTCGTCGCTCTAGACACACCCTCAGGTGTTGGCTGCGCTTCAAATCCTTGCAAAAGCGAGATAAAGGTCACAGCGAATCCAAAAACAAGACTTTTGATCACGCCATTGCCCACGTCTTTCCAAACATCAACGCCGCCTTGAATTTGACTCCAAAACGAACCAGAGTCGATACCAATCATCAATACCCCAACGACCCAGCCACCAATGACACCCATAGCGCTAAACACGGCAGCCAAAAGCGGCATGGTGATCACGCCCGCCCAAAAGCGAGGGGCCAAAATGCGTTGAATAGGGTCAACAGCCATCATCTCCAGCACACTGATTTGCTCGCCTGCCTTCATCAAACCAATTTCTGCCGTCAGCGATGAGCCTGCACGCCCGGCAAACAACAAAGCCGTGACCACAGGTCCAAGTTCTCTAACCAAACTCAACGCCACGAGTAAACCCAAAGCTTCTGTAGAACCGTAACGCTGCAAGGTGTAATAACCTTGCAAACCCAGTACAAAGCCGACGAACAAACCTGACACCGCGATGATGACGAGGGAATAGTTTCCCAAAAAATGGATTTGATCGCGTATCAATCCAAACCGTTTTAGGCTTCCAAACAGCGTCGTCAACAAACGCGTAAACAAACGCGCACCGTGCCCGATATCAGCCAATTGTCCGCGCAAGGCAAAACCAATGTCGCTAGGTTTGTACCAGCTCATCGCATCGCTCCTGTTTTTGTACTTGTATTACCGAAATCTTCTTCCACTGACAAACCAGGATAATGGAAACGTACAGGACCGTCTGGAAGGGCATTTATATATTGGTAAACCAAGGGATCCGTACTTTCACGTACTTCTTGTGGCGTACCTTGTGCAGCGATGCCACCATTAGCTAAAATAATCACATGATCCGCAATCGCAAAGGTTTGCTCCACCTCGTGCGACACAAAAATACTGGTCAAACCCATAGAATCATTCAGTTGACGAATCAAACGCGCTGCAGTGCCTAGAGAAATCGGGTCTAAGCCTGAGAACGGCTCGTCATACATCACCAACTCTGGGTCTAACGCAATCGCACGAGCTAACGCGATACGCCGTGCCATACCACCTGAAACCTCGCTCGGCATCAAATCGCGCGCACCGCGTAAACCAACAGTATTGAGCTTCATCAACACGATATCGCGAATCAAAGCATCGGGCAAATCTGTGTGTTCTCGCAAAGGGAATGCCACGTTTTCGAAAACTGACAAATCCGCAAACAAAGCACCAAACTGAAACAACATGCCCATACGCCTGCGTGCTGCGTAGATTTGCGTTTGGTTCATGGGTGTTACATCTTGCCCATCAAACAGCAGTTGACCTCGCTGCGCTTTGTTTTGTCCGCCTATCAGTCGCAAAAT
>JAYUJX010000158.1:0-1997 GCA_043764955.1 Polaromonas sp. | reverse complement strand
TGTCCGCAAGGCAGTCGGCCCGGACATTCACCTGCTGCATGATGTGCATCACCGGCTCACACCCATTGAGGTTGGTCGCCTGGGCAAATCCCTGGAGCCCTACCATCTGTTCTGGATGGAGGACGCGACGCCAGCCGAGAATCAAGAGGCGTTCAAACTCATTCGTCAACACATAACGACACCGCTGGCCGTAGGCGAAATCTTCAACACTTTGTGGGACTGCAAAGACCTGATCCAAAACCAGTTGATTGACTATATTCGGGCCACTATCGTGCATGCAGGCGGGATCACACATCTGCGCCGCATTGCGGATTTTGCGGCCATGTACCAAGTGCGTATGGGTTGCCACGGCGCTACCGATTTATTCCCTGTATGCATGGGTACTGCGCTGCACTTTGATACCTGGGTGCCCAATTTTGGCGTGCAAGAGTACATGCGCCATACAGAAGCCACGGACGAGGTATTTCCGCATGCCTACACCTTCAAAGACGGATTCATGTACCCCGGCGAAGTGGCCGGCCATGGTGTGCAGATTGACGAAAAGCTGGCTGCCAAGTACCCGTACAAATGGGCCTACCTTCCTGTCAACCGTCTCGCACATGACGGCACGCTTTGTAGCTGGTAAGCATGACAATGAATATTCCCAGGCCTGGTGTGCCGCAACTCGAAAGAACGATGATGAGTATTCCCTGGCTTGGTGTGCCGCAACTCGATGGGCTTCCCCCTGCGGTGAAGAGGCCCGCCTACGATCGGTCCGCAATCCAGAATGGCATTGTCCACCTGGGCATCGGGGCCTTTATGCGTTGCCACTTGGCGGTGGCAACTGACGCCGCTTTAGACAGTGGTGATCTGCGTTGGGGCATCGTGGGGGTATCGTTGCGGCAGTCGGACACACGTGATGCACTTGATCCGCAAGACTGCCTCTACACAGTTGCCATTAGGGCGCACGTACAAGGACAAGTGGACCAAAGCCTTCAAGTGATCGGCGCGGTCACTGAGGTCCTGCTCGCAACCCAGCAGTCGCAACGTGTACTGGATTGCCTGTCAGCGCAGGAGACCCGCATTGTCAGCCTGACCGTGACGGAAAAGGGCTATTGCCATGACCCGGCCACCGGCACGCTGCAGCTGAATCATCCAGACATCGTCTACGACATCGCTAACCCCGACGCACCGCGTTCCGCGATTGGCTACATTGTGCGTGGACTGGCAGTGCGACGGGCATTGGGGCGACGCCCAGTTACTTTAATGTCGTTGGACAACCTCCCTTCAAATGGACGTATTCTTTCCAATGTGGTGCTAGGTTTGGCAAAGTCAATAGACCCGACACTGTGCGACTGGATCGCAGAAAACTGCAGTTTTCCATGCTCGATGGTGGATCGCATTGTTCCTCGAACTACCGATGCTGACCGTTTATCCATATCAGACGCACTGGGATGCAAGGACGCATGGCCCGTATTGGGTGAGCCGTTTTTTGACTGGGCGGTGGAGGACAACTTTGTAGCGGGCCGACCTGAGTGGACACTGGGTGGCGCAAGATTCGTGGCAGATGCTGAGCCGTGGGAACGGCTAAAACTGCGCATGGTAAATGGCGCACATTCCAGCATCGCCTACCTCAGTGTCATGGCCGGCTGGGAGACCGTCGGCGTTGCCATGCAACAAGCACCCTTGCTCGAACATATTGATGCGCTCATGCGGGATGAAATTGAGCCTACCTTGCCGCCCCTGTCTGGATTGAATCTGGCAACCTACCGGACACAATTGCTTGCGCGCTACGCCAATCCCGTATTGCACCACCGCACGCACCAGATCGCCGCAGATGGTTCGCAGAAGTTGCCCCAGCGTCTGTTGGATACCATCCGTGATCGCTTGAGTGTTGGACAGCCTGTTCCACGGCTGGCGTTATCTGTTGCCTCATGGCTCTATCATTTGCAAGGGGTGGACGAAAGCGGAAAGATCTTTGTGATTGACGACCCGTTGGTAGAGCCCTTGACTCAGCT
>JAYUJX010000157.1:0-7274 GCA_043764955.1 Polaromonas sp. | reverse complement strand
GTCTTTCAGCGACTCCAGCGCGAGGATCAAACCCTCGCGGCTCAGGCCACGGCCCGCGCGTTTCAGGCCTTCGGTCAGCACTTTGGCGGCTAAAAAGCCTTCTAGGCTGGAGAAGTCGAACTCTTTTTGCCCCGACTCTGTCATGCGCTGCTGGTATTCACGGACGATGACGCTGCTGCCTTGGAAGGGGAAGGGTACCACTTGCGAAATCACCACGCCGTTGCCCGCTTCGCCCAATTCTTCGGCCAAAGCGCTAGAGCCTACAAAACTCACATTGAAAAATTGCCCGCCAAAGCCTTTGCTGCGCGCTTGCTTGATGAAGGCGGCGCTTGATTTGTAAGCTGTAATTTGCACCACAGCTTCGGGCGCGGTTTTCAAAATCTCGTCGAGTGATTTTGCAACGTCAATCGTATTGCGTTCTACTGTCGCTGTTGCTACAGCCTTCATTTGACGTTTGGTTAAAGCGCGCGTTACGCCTTCTAATCCCGCTTTGCCATAGGCGTCGTTTTGGTAAAACACAGCAATTTTCTTTACACCCAGTGTCGTTAAATGCTGCACGATGCGTTCGGTTTCATCAAAATAACTGGCGCGCACGTGGAACAGCTGGCGCGAAAACGGCTCGCGCAAGCCTTGTGCGCCTGTGAAGGGTCCTATCAGCGGCACCTTGGCCTCGTTGATGATGGGCAGCGCCGCCAAGGTGGTTGGCGTGCCCACGGAGCCAATCAAAGCAAAGGCTTGGTCGTCGTTCAGCAGCGCTTTAACGGCCAAAGCCGCCTTTTCAGGCTCGTAGCCGTCGTCGCGGGACACCAGTTTGAGCTGCCGCCCATTGATGCCGCCAGCCTTGTTTACGGCATCGAATTGCGCTTTGATACCGGCTTGCATGCGCAAACCCAGCTGTGCGGCAGGGCCAGTGAGGGCGGCAAATTGACCAATGGTGATTTCTCGTTCAGACACGCCTTGTTGCGCAAAAAGTACCGAACTGGAAACCAACAATGCCGTTGAAACAAGAGATTTAAAGATCATTCGATTAAAAATTTTCATTGAAACGTCAGAAATATATGAACACTTGAATATAAGTAAAAACCTCGCGAATAACAATTGCTAACTGCACATTACTGTTGTCATTTCAGCAAAAAATTTATGCACGATAAAATACAGTTTGGCGCGAAAATTGCTTTAATAACGTGCATTTTTTGAAAATTCAAAATAAATGCACTGATAAAAGTCAAATAAAGAGATATTTAAACAAGGGAGATGAGATGGATGCACTAAAACAGGGCGCGGATGCGCTCTTTATTTTGTTGGGCGCGATCATGGTGCTTGCCATGCATGCAGGTTTTGCCTTTTTAGAGCTGGGCACGGTTCGCAAAAAGAACCAAGTGAATGCTTTGGTTAAAATTTTGGTCGATTTCTCCATGTCTACTGTGGTTTACTTTTTGGTGGGCTACAGCGTGGCTTATGGCACGAACTTTTTCATGGGTGCAGAGCAGTTGGCCGAGAAAAATGGCTACGAATTGATCAAATTCTTCTTCTTGCTGACTTTTGCCGCCGCCATTCCCGCGATTATTTCGGGCGGCATTGCTGAGCGCGCCAAGTTTTGGCCACAACTCATCGCCACAGCCGTCATCGTCGGCTTGTTCTACCCTTTGTTTGAGGGCGTGGCTTGGGCGAACAAGTTTGGCATTCAAGATTGGATCAAAGCCACCACCGGCGAAAACTTCCGCGACTTTGCAGGCAGCATCGTAGTTCACGCAGTAGGCGGCTGGATTGCTTTGCCAGCGGTGATTTTGCTGGGCGCTCGCTCGAATCGTTACCGAAAAGACGGCACCATTAGCGCGCACCCACCATCAAGCATCCCGTTTTTGGCGCTGGGCGCTTGGACGCTGTGCGTCGGCTGGTTCGGTTTTAACGTGATGAGCGCGCAAACGATCGACAAAATCTCGGGTTTGGTCGCCGTGAACTCGTTGATGGCGATGGTGGGCGGCACCTTGGTCGCGCTGGCTTTGGGCAAAAACGACCCAGGTTTTGTCTACAACGGTCCTTTGGCGGGCTTGGTCGCGGTGTGTGCGGGCTCAGACATCATGCATCCGTTGGGTGCGTTGGTGGTGGGCGGCATTGCCGGTGCGATTTTTGTCGTCATGTTCACCTGGACGCAAAACAAATGGAAGATTGACGATGTGCTGGGCGTGTGGCCACTGCACGGCTTGTGCGGCACGTGGGGCGGCATCGCGGCGGGTATTTTTGGGGCAAAAGCATTTGGCGGCATGGGCGGCGTGAGCTTGCAAGCGCAGCTGATCGGCACGGCCATGGGCGTGGTGTGGGCGCTGCTGGGCGGTATTGTGGTTTATGGGCTGCTGAAAGCGACCATGGGGCTGCGGCTCACCGCCGAAGAAGAGTTTGAAGGCGCAGATTTATCGATCCACAAAATCGGTTCGACGCCAGACCGCGAAGTCAGCTGGTAATTCAGCCAGTTCTTTATGCGTCTAGCTTGCTATAATTTCGATAGCGTTTTAGGCAATAAATGCGACGGCTAGAGGCATAAAATGCCTCTGTACTGGACTATTCTGACGAAACCTGCGCCCAGGTCAAAAAATGGTGGTCAAAGCCGACTTCTATAGTCGGTTTGACGATTTGAAAGTAGGGCGATACATCAAAATCACGCGGCACATACAAGCTGTGGTGGCGGATATGCAACAGCTCGCGTGAGCTGCCGGCGTGCGGGTTGCCGAGCAGATCAATCGCGGGCAGCATCTCCACGGTTGGCAAAATCGGGTAGTTGACGGAGGCAAACGCCTCGGCCACCAGTGTCGAGCAAATCGCCCGTGTCGGGGCGCCACTGCCCAGCGACAGCATTTGCCTGCGCCAGCGCATCGGCACGGGCGGGTTGGGCAGCAGGTAGCGGGCTAAATCGACAATGTTCTTCATGTCGTAATGCAAGCCCACGCGCGCCAAGCCAAAGTCGCAGACAGCTTGGCGCTCCGCCTCGTTCAGGCTGATTGGGCGGCAAACGCGGCAGTGAAACTCGGTGAAATACGACAACGCCACCAAGCGCACGCCGTACACCATGTCGGCTTCTAAAAACTGGCTCTCGCCAGTGGCTGATTTACCCACGTACAGTGCCGCATGCGACCACGTCGATTGCGTCAAATACTTGATGGCGCTGCTCACCCGAGAGGTGCCCTCCACCAGCAGCACATCACCCGTTCGCAGCACTTGCGCCAACAAATCGGTTCGCGTGGGCGCGACCGTACCCGCTGAGTGGCCCGATTCACTTAAATAGCGGCTCAGGCGCTGGCCGAGTCGTTGTTTGAGGCTGTTCATACCTCGATTATCAGATATGAACTTTGAGTAGCGGCAACAAATTTATAGCAAGTCTGCGATCTCGTCCCATGCTTGCGCAGGAATACGGCCAAAAAAAACACCGGTAACTTTACCATTTTTGTCGAGTAAAAATGTTGCTGGAAGTTGTTTGATGGGAATTTGTTTGGCATTGATGCTGTCTTTGTAGCTGGCATCCCCCGCCCACAGCTGCGTAAAGCGCTGCTTGAAAGGGGCGACTTGCTTGAGCACCGCATAATAGTCGGTGACGTCTTTCATGTTTTTATCGGTGCTCACCAGGACGAGTTCAAAAGGTTTGTTGGCCCAACCCTGGATGTTTTCGCGCAGCTCAGGCATTTGGTCGCGGCAAACAGGGCAATCCGTTGACCAAAACATCACCAAGCTAACTTTGCCTTTGAGTGAGGAAAGCTGAAAATCCTTGCTTTCAAGTGTTTTGCCCGCTAGTTGTATTGTTTCAACTTTCGTAGAGTTCTGAATGACTTTGGTTTGCGCGTAAGAAAAATGGCAATGCAGCAGTAGTGACAAGAATATGACTGCCCATGGCTTAATTTTGTTACGAATAAACATGATCATTCCTTGGTTGTTAGAAAAGCTTAACTACGCATTGCCGAACGACGCATGTTGGGAATTATCACCTGATCAAGCGCGTACTTACCACAACCATAGACGGCCAAGCCGGCCAGTAAAACGCCCCAGGTGATGTGTTGTTGCATCGCTGCAGGGGCAATTTCAGACAAGCTGATCACAGCAACAATATTGATGACAAACAAGCCAAGCGCCGCAAAACGCCCACCTAAGCCCAAAACCAGCAAAACGGGTAGCACCAATTCGCCAGCTGTACCCATAGCCGCGGCCACTTCAGGCGACAGCAACGGAACTTTGTATTCCTCCGTAAAAAGCGAGACGGTCGTCTCCCAGTCGCTAAGCTTAGTTAAGCCGGATAAGAAAAATACACAAGTCACATAAATACGCGCAACCAACGCCGCTACAGGCTGCAAGCTATCCAAAACAAGCGTAATAGGCAGCCACAGTTTCAAAATACGCTCTGCAAAAGTGGGTGTTAGGGGGACGAATCATGAATATCTCCAAATTTAAAAGTTAAAAAATAGACTTAAAGCGTGCGAACACCAAGCAGCAAACCGCTTTGCACGGCTTGCGGTAGCCAAAGTTGGAAGTCCAATGCTGCTGTGCTGTCATCAGGCGCATCGGTTTCTAAAGCTGCTAAAAGTGATGCGCCCGCGAGCAGTTGCCCTATAAAAGCCGCTTCTGCCGCTGTGCAAAGCGCAACCCTAGGTCGCAGCCCTTGGCGCCAAACCAAAGTGATTTCAGGCAAGTTGTGTCGCAGCTTTTGCCCTACTTCTTCAAAACTGGGGCTGGTGTCCAGGTGCGGAGCAAGGTGCGCAGTCAGTATGCTGGCGATGGGGTAGTTGCTGTGAAGTAGCGCTGTGCCGGGTGCTAATTGCAAGGTCAAAGCGTCGGGATCGTGCTCGGTTAACAAAGCAAACGTTGCCAAGTCAGCCGCTTGGTCAGCCGCCGTGGCCGCAGTGTGTAGTACCCATTCAGCGCTTGCCACATCGCTCAAATACGGTTCGGTTTGCAGAGCTGGAATACTGACTATAAAACCAGCTAGTGCGTCACCCCACTGCGCCAAATCGCCGTGCGTAGGCGGGTGTTGTGCCCAAAAATCTCGCGCTAGGTGCTCAAAAGCGTCAGCGCCAATGAGCTGGGCGATGACGGGGTAGGCGGCTTGCAAGCTGCGCTGGGCGGATGCAGACGCATTGGCTTGGTAGGTTTGCAAACCTCGAAGTGAATGCCCATTTATGGTGCTGTTTATGGCTGTAGCCGTCGTATTTGTTGACTGTGCGGCTATATTATTTGTAATGAAAATAGCGCTTAACAAATCACGCTGTTGTTGCGCTAAAGCTGCGAATTTGCTCATAGGGCGTACGATCTTGCCATTGCAGCCTCTGCCAACAGCACGTTTAGCGCAGGAATGTCTGTGTCCCACTCGATCAACGTTGGCGTGTTGCCAAAGCGCTTGATGGCATGTTGGTACAGCGACCAAACGGGCGGTTTAACGCGGCTGCCGTGGTCATCAATCACGATGTCGCCGCAGTCGATGTGGCCCGCCAAGTGAATTTCAGCAACATGCGCGGGGTTGATGGCGTCAATCCAAACCATGCACTGTGCCAAGGGGTCTGCGCTGATTCCGTTGAGCTTGTCATTGATTTGATCGTTGAGGGCATTCACGTAAATATTGTTCACATCCACCAGCAGCTGGCATCCTGTGCGCTGTGCCAAAGTATTTAAAAAAACCGTCTCTGGCATCTCGCTGCCCTCGCAAGTCACGTAGGTCGATAAGTTTTCTACGGCGATACTGCGTTTCAGGCGATCTTGCACTTTTTGGACGTTGGCGGCCATCACGTTCAAGGCTTCTGCGCTGAACGGAATCGGCAGCAAATCTGCCGCGTGAATGGTTTGGTTGTTGACCTCGCCCCTTGCAAAGCAGGCATGGTCGCTGACTCGGATAGGGTCAATATGGGCAACTAGCGCGGCCAATTGGTCTAAATGCCAATCATCAAGTCCGACGGCAGAGCCAAGTGCCAAACCCACGCCATGCAGACTGATGGGGTATTTTGCTCTGCCTTCGCGCAGCACCGCCAGAGCAGCACCACCAGCGCCAAAGAAGTTTTCGGAATGAACTTCTAAAAAATTAAGCGCTGGCTTGCTTTCCAGCAGTTCTTTGTAATGCGGGTGCCGCCAACCGATGCCGATATTGCTTTGCATCATGCTGACGGACTTAAAACTGCAATCGTGTTTTGCTTAGCTTTTCATGCTGGCTTTTTTAGCTTCGTCAGCAGTCAGGCCTTTCATGCTGGCGCAGGTGCCAGCGGCCACGTATTTCCACTCGCCTTTGTCGGCATCCACCTTAGACTGGCCTGCGCACGAGTGCGTGCCTGCCAAGTTGGCGCAGTCGTTTTGTCCTGCTTTGGCAATGCCATAGCATTTTTCTTTGGTGGCAGAAGGTGCAGCAGCATGGCTGGCTGCGTTCACGCCAGTTGAGATCAATACGGTGGATAACAATGATGCTGCAGCTGCAGCGATGAGGGCACGTTGGTTCATGTGAAACTCCTGGTGGTTAAAAGTAAAAGAGATAAAACAATCAGAAGACCAGTGTAGAACGCCAAAGTTGCCCAAAGGTTCACATAGTTTTGCTGATTGTGCATTGGTCAAAATAAAACAGCAAATCTTACAAGCAAGCACTTACAACCGAGCAATTACCAATAAAAGTTGCAGAACGAATGACGCGGAAGATGGTAGATTGGATTCAGAAATACCTGAGTATTTATCGCAGTTGCATTGAATTCTGCTAAATTCGCAGGCATAAAACTACAAAGGCTTACATGGCGATTGAACTTGAGCTTGAGCAACATCGCACGTATTTGCTTCGTTTCGCCCGCTTGCAACTGCGCAACGATGCGTGGGCGGAAGATGCGGTGTCTGACACGCTGTTGGCGGCTTTGGCCAAGCCGCATGCTTTTGAAAACAAATCGCAGCTCAAAACCTGGTTGGTGGGTATTTTGAAGCACAAAGTCATCGATATTCTGCGGGTGCAAACGCGTGAGGCGAGTATCAATTTTGACGTGGAGGGTGACGGCAATGGCAGTGATGAGTTGGACGCGCTCATGTTCAAGCCCGATGGCCACTATGTCTCTACACCCTTGAATTGGGATTCGGCCAACCCGAATTTGGGCGATCACCCCGAAAAAAATCTTAGTACGCAGCAGTTTTTCATGGTTTTGGAAGCCTGCACTGAAAAATTACCCGCTGCGCAAGGGCGTATTTTTTTGATGCGCGAGTGGTTAGAGCTATCCGTTGATGAAATTTGTAAGGAATTAGACTTAACCTCGACGAATCTTTATGTTCAGCTGCAC
>JAYUJX010000156.1:0-2008 GCA_043764955.1 Polaromonas sp. | reverse complement strand
TGATTGTCTCCTCCATCCTCTGAAAAGATGGATTAAGCCCCAAGCTGCAAAGCTCGGGGCTTTTTTTTGCTTGTTTTATTCATCAGTTCGTTGAAATTTTAACTTTTCCCCGTTCGCCATGAGGTATCGAAGGGTCTGCTCACTCGGAGACGCTTCGATACCTCAGCGCGAACGGTTCAAACTTAAGCACATCAATAGCTACGTTTATCATTGACGCATGCCTAAACAACTGACCCCCCAAGACTATCTGCAAAAAATCCTCAATGCCCGTGTCTACGACGTGGCGATTGTGTCCCCTCTGCAAATCGCCAAAAGCCTGAGCCAGCGCTTGGGTAACACCGTGTTGTTCAAGCGCGAAGACCAGCAAGAAGTGCACAGCTTCAAACTGCGCGGCGCGTACAACAAAATGGCGCATTTGACACCGGCGCAGCTCAAAAAAGGCGTGATTTGCGCCTCCGCTGGCAACCACGCACAGGGCGTGGCGCTCTCCGCGTCCAAAATGGGGATTCGTGCCGTGATTGTGATGCCAACGACGACGCCACAACTCAAAGTCGACGCCGTCAAAGGCTTTGGCGGCGAGGTTGTGCTGTTTGGCGAGAGCTATTCTGATGCCTACACCCACGCCGTCACGCTTGAGAAAAAGCAGGGTATGACCTTTGTCCACCCGTTTGATGACGCCGATGTGATTGCCGGCCAAGGCACGGTGGCGATGGAGATGCTGCAGCAACTTCAAACGCAGAATTTGGGTGAACTGGATGCGGTGTTCGTCGCCATCGGCGGCGGTGGGCTGATTTCTGGCGTGGCCAACTACATCAAAGCGGTCAACCCAGCTATCAAGATCATCGGCGTGCAGATGAACGACTCTAACGCGATGATTCAGTCCGTCAAAGCCAAAAAGCGCGTCACCTTGCCCGATGTGGGGCTGTTTTCAGACGGCACGGCGGTGAAACTGGTGGGGGAAGAAACCTTCCGCGTCGTCAACTCAGGCTTGGTGGACGATTACATCGAAGTCAACACCGATGCCGTGTGCGCCGCCATCAAAGACGTGTTTGTCGACACCCGCAGCATCGTCGAACCCGCCGGTGCGCTGGCGGTGGCGGCCATCAAGCAGTATGTGGCGAAACACAAGTCAAAAGGCAAAACCTTTGCGGCGATTTTGTGCGGTGCAAACATGAATTTCGATCGCCTGCGCTTCGTCGCCGAGCGTGCCGAGGTGGGCGAGGAGCGCGAGGCGCTGTTTGCGGTGACCATCCCCGAAGAGCGCGGCAGTTTTAAGCGCTTTTGTGGGCTGTTGGGCACCCTGCCAGCGGGGGGTAATCTACCAGCAGGAGGTGAATTATCCAAAAGTACTACTAAAAATATAGCTACTAAGGCAATAAATACGCCGGCTACAGCCAAAAAAGAGCCTAAAATTCCGCCTTCAGCACCATTATCACAGCGCAACATCACCGAATTCACCTACCGCATCAGCGACGCCAACAAAGCGCACGTGTTTGTGGGGCTGACCACCACGGTGAAGGGTGAGAGCGTCAAAGTCGCACAAACTTTGACCAAGAACGGCTTCAAAGCGCTGGATTTGACCCACGACGACTTGGCGCGTGACCAC
This sequence comes from Polaromonas sp., assembly GCA_043764955.1. Lineage (GTDB taxonomy): Bacteria > Pseudomonadota > Gammaproteobacteria > Burkholderiales > Burkholderiaceae_C > Aalborgiella. Next base: position 402 of record JAYUJX010000156.1, on the reverse strand, counting down.
ATCCGCCACATGGTAGGCGGCCATTCTTTGCTCGCAAAAGATGAGCGCCTGCTGCGTTTTGAGTTCCCTGAACGGCCGGGCGCACTGATGAAGTTTTTGTCCGCCATGCGACCGGGCTGGAACATCAGCCTGTTCCACTACCGCAACCAAGGTGCGGACTATGGGCGGATTTTGGTGGGCTTGCAAGTGAATACTAAAGACCACAAAGCCTTTGACACCTTTTTGAAAACTCTAGGCTACCCCTACGTGGAAGAGACAAATAATCCTGTTTATCAGTTATTTCTTAAAAGCTAGCTTGCGCTTGATGAATAAAAGTTAATAAGCATGCTAAATTGTGTCTGGTTTGTAAAGTTTTACTCATCTAAGGAAACACATGAAAAACGTTTTGAAATTGGGTTTGGC
>JAYUJX010000155.1:0-7301 GCA_043764955.1 Polaromonas sp. | reverse complement strand
ACATCGCCGGCAAAAACTTCTACCGCCCGATTTCAGCCAAAGCGCAGGCCAAGTATGTGAAACAGCTGCCCAAACTCAACCTGTTCACCATCGAACAGGCGTTTGGCGGCTGGGCCAAGGCGGACAAAGAGCACTTTGCCGATGGCGGCAGCTTTGACCAGATTTATACTAAGAAATGAAGTCTTTAGACGGTTTTAAACATAAGCAAGCGACAATTGATTCTTTTGTGGATTGATGCATCGTTTCTAGAATCGGTTTAAAGTCTGAGTCAGGTCTTGCCTGCCCCGTGTGTGCAGGCAAGGGTTTTCATCCATCCAATTTCTGTAAAAACTATGAAAAACAAACTAAAACTGGCTCTAGCCGCCGTATTTATTGTATTATCTGCTACTAATTATGCAGCAGCACAAACCACCCTTCTGAACGTGTCGTATGACGTGGCGCGCGAGTTTTACAAGGACTACAACGCCGCCTTCATCGCCAACTACAAAAAAACCACCGGCAAGGACATCAAAATCGACCAAGCTCATGGCGGCTCCAGTGCGCAGGCGCGGGCGGTGAACGACGGGCTGGAGGCGGATGTGGTGACCATGAACACCACCACCGACATCGACTTTTTGGCCAGCACCGGTGTGGTGGCGAAGGACTGGACCAAGCGCTTTCCGGGCAATGCCTCGCCCACGAGTTCGACCATGCTGTTTCTGGTGCGCAATGGCAATCCGAAAAACATCAAAGACTGGGATGATCTGATCAAACCCGGTATCCAGGTGATTGTGGTCAACCCGAAAACCGGCGGCAACGGGCGCTACGCCTATCTGGCGGCCTGGGGCCAAGTGCGCAAAAAAGGCGGCACCGACGCGCAGGCGGCTGAGTTTGTGGGCAAGCTGTACAAGAACGTGCCGGTGCTGGCCAAGGGCGGACGCGACGCGACCACCATCTTTTTGCAACGCAACATTGGCGACGTATTGGTGACGTTTGAGTCTGAAGTGGTCTCCGTTGACCGCGAGTTTGGCGCTGGCAAGGTGGATGCGATCCACCCGCCGATCAGCATCGTGGCCGATAACCCCGTGGCCATCGTCGAGCGCAGCGTGGCCAAAAAAGGCACGACCGAGCTGGCGAAAGCCTATCTGGACTATTTGTACTCCGACGAAGCGCAAGAAATCGCCGCCAAACACGCGCTGCGTCCGCGCTCACCCGCCATCCTGAAAAAGTACGCCAGCACCTTCAAACCGCTGCAGCTGTTCAGCGTGAACGAGTATTTTGGCTCCTTTGCCGAAGCGCAGAAAGTGCACTTCAACGATGGCGGTCAGTTTGACAAGCTCTACACCGTGAAATAAATGGCTTCTGCTTCTCTTTCTGCCCCGCTAGCGGAGGCGGTTGCAACCGTGTCCCATCAAACCAAGGGCGTCAAACGTGCCCAGCGACGGGCGTTGCCGGGTTTCAACCTGACGCTCGGCTACACGCTGTTCTATTTGAGCCTGATCGTGCTGATCCCGCTGTCGGCGCTGGTGTTCAAAACATTCACGTTGACCTGGGAGCAGTTCTGGCTGGCGGTGGCCAGCCCGCGTGTGGTGGCTTCCTACAAGCTAACGTTTGGCGCGTCTTTCATTGCCGCCCTGTTCAACACTTTTTTTGGGCTACTGCTGGCCTGGGTGCTGGTGCGCTACCGCTTTCCGGGTAAAAAAATCGTCGATGCGCTGGTGGATCTGCCGTTTGCGCTGCCCACCGCGGTGGCGGGCATTTCGCTGACGGCCCTGCTGGCGAACAATGGCTGGGTCGGCAGCTTGCTGGAGCCCTACGGCATCCAGCTGGCATTCAACCGCAACGGCATCGTCATTGCGCTGATCTTCATCAGCCTGCCTTTTGTAGTGCGCACGGTGCAGCCGGTGCTGGAAGATTTTGAAAAAGAACTCGAGGAAGCCGCCACCTGCCTGGGGGCTTCGCGCTGGCAGACCTTTAGACACGTGATCTTCCCATCCATCGCGCCGGCTTTGCTCACCGGTTTTGCCATGGCCTTTGCGCGGGCGGTGGGGGAATACGGCTCGGTCATCTTCATCGCGGGCAACATGCCCATGGTGTCGGAAATCACGCCGCTCATCATCATCGGCAAGCTGGAACAATACGACTACGCGGGCGCGACGGCCGTGGCTGTCGTGATGCTGGTGATTTCGTTTGTGCTGCTACTCATCATCAACGCGCTGCAAGCTTGGCAGCGGCGACGTGGCGGAGCGGCATCATGAGCCAGATCGTCCGAACCGCCAAAGCGGGCACCACCGAGCCGGCCTGGCTGAAATACACGCTGATCGGCATTTCGCTGGTGTTTGTGGCGCTGTTTCTGATCTTGCCGCTGGCTGCCGTCTTTACCGAAGCCCTGCGCAAAGGCTGGGGCGCCTACCTGGAAGCCCTGAAAGAACCCGACGCCTGGAGCGCGATCCGCCTGACGCTGATCACCGCTGCCATCACCGTGCCGCTGAACCTGGTGTTTGGCGTGGCCGCCGCCTGGTGCATTGCCAAATACGAGTTTCGCGGCAAGGCGTTTTTGACGACGCTGGTGGATCTGCCCTTCTCGGTCTCTCCCGTGGTGGCGGGTCTGATCTACGTGCTGCTGTTTGGCGCGCATGGCTGGATCGGGCCGTGGCTGCAGGCGCATGACATCAAGATCGTGTTTGCGGTGCCGGGCATCGTGCTGGCGACCATCTTTGTGACCTTCCCCTTCATCGCGCGGGAGCTGATCCCGCTGATGCAGGAGCAGGGCACCGAGGAAGAACAGGCCGCCATGGTGCTGGGGGCCAACGGCTGGCAGATTTTCTGGCACGTGACGCTGCCCAACATCAAATGGGGCCTGATTTACGGCGTGATTTTGTGCAACGCGCGGGCCATGGGCGAGTTTGGCGCGGTGTCGGTGGTGTCGGGTCATATCCGAGGCCAGACCAACACCATCCCGCTGCATGTGGAGATTTTGTACAACGAGTACCAGTCCGTCGCCGCCTTTGCCGTGGCCTCGCTGCTGGCGCTGCTGGCCTTGGCGACGCTGCTGATCAAGTCGGTGGTGGAGTGGCAGTTCGAACGCGAACAACATGCCGCGCTTGAACTGCCCCCTGAAAAACCAACACAAATCACCCCCGTTCGCCCTGAGCCTGTCGAAGGGTTCGCGAAGGCTTCGACAAGGCCTGTCCTGAGCCCGTCGAAAGGCTCAGCCCGAACGGGTTTGAAGAAAGAAAAAAATGAGTATTGAAATCCGCAACGTCAGCAAAGACTTTGGCAACTTCCACGCCCTGCGGGACGTGAGTTTGGACATTGATTCGGGCGAACTGGTCGCGCTGCTGGGGCCGTCGGGCTGCGGCAAAACCACGCTCTTGCGCATCATCGCCGGGCTGGAGACGGCCGACCATGGCCACATCCTGTTCAGTGGCAAAGACACCACCGAAGTGCATGTGCGCGAGCGCAACGTCGGCTTCGTGTTCCAGCATTACGCGCTGTTCCGCCACATGACGGTGTACGACAACGTGGCCTTTGGCCTGCGCATGAAGCCGCGCGCCACGCGGCCGGAAGAGTCCGCCATCAAGCAAAAAGTGCACGATCTGCTCGGGCTGGTGCAGTTGGACTGGCTGGCCGACCGCTACCCGTCACAACTCTCCGGCGGTCAACGCCAGCGGATCGCCCTGGCGCGCGCCTTGGCGGTGGAGCCCCAGGTGCTGCTGCTGGACGAGCCGTTTGGCGCGCTGGACGCCAAAGTCCGCAAAGAACTGCGCCGCTGGTTGCGCCGGCTGCATGACGATCTGCACGTCACCAGCATTTTTGTGACGCACGACCAGGAAGAAGCGCTGGAAGTGGCCGACCGCGTGGTGCTGATGAACAGCGGCAAGGTGGAGCAGGTCGGCTCCCCGCAGGACGTCTGGGACCACCCGGCCAGCCCCTTTGTGTACGGCTTTTTGGGCGATGTGAACCTGTTCCACGGGCGGGCGCATGAGGGTGAAATGCTGATCGGCAACGACAGTGGCTTTGGTGGTGGGGCCCTGCACGTGGCCTCGCCCGAGCACCAGAACACCCAAAACAGCAAGGCCTTTGCCTATGTGCGGCCGCACGACCTGGAGGTGGCGCGCTACACGCCGGGCGCGACGGGCATCGTCGCCAAACTGGTGCGCGCCATCGTCGTCGGCCCGACGGCGCGGCTGGAACTGCTGCCACTGGACGCTTCGGCTGCCGGTCAGGGTGAGATCATCGAGGCCCATCTACCCGCCCAGCAAGCCCAGGCGCAGGCCTTCAAAGAAGGCGAAACCCTGGTGCTGACCCTGCGCAAGGCGCGGGTGTTTGTGGAGGAAGTGCAGGATTTTGTGATTTAAGGGCTGATAAAAGGCAGAAAAGGCATCAAAACCCACAAATACCGACTTTTGATGCTTAAATTGGCATCTAGCCGGCGTATTTATTGCTTAGTTTGCTATTTTATTCATAGCAATTAAGCATCCAGCAAATGCTGCGGCACCCGCACCGGCATGCTCAACAGCATCTGCGCCATCCCTTTGCCCAGCGGGTCGTTGCGCAGCGAGCTCATGCCGCCACCGCCCAGAGCCTGTTCGCAAACGAAGTTGACGGCGTGGATGCCGGGTAGGTCAAACCGGGTGACTTGGCCTTTGACGAGGTGCGACAGCCATTCGGCGACCGATTCCTCTGTGACGGACGCTTTGACGTAGGGCAGAAAGGCGGCTTGGCGGGCGATGAGGCCGATGTTGGAGGTGTCGCCTTTGTCGCCGCTGCGGGCGTAGGCGAGCTGGATTAATGGGACGGTAACTGCGTCGACACCCAAGACAGGTACGGATTCTGTTTGGACGGGATTGCCCCATTGCCGTTCGGGTTGAGCTTGTCGAAACCTTTGAAGCCCTTCGACAGGCTCAGGGCGAACGGCGGTGGAGACTTCCGCGCGAACGGGGGTAGAGGCATCAGAACGAACGGGGGTAGTAGAGGCATCAGAACGAACGCAGAGGGGTTCGGTTGCAGCATTCATGGCGATATTGACCAACGTCCGCTTCCCGTCCATCACCACAGCTGGCTGCAAAGCCGTTTTATCCAGCAAAAACGCATACTGCCGGATCATGGCCGACGGGCTGGGGCGACCGCCAGCACCGGTGGTACCGGGCGACCAGCTGGTGCCGGCGGGGGCGATTTCGCGGGCGAACAGGTTGAGCGCGTCTTTGCTGCTGTGGGTGACTGTCAAGCGCAGCACGGCTTCGCGGCTGGCCAGTACGCCAGCGGTTTTGTGCGGGCCGTAGCCCGACTCGGCACCCAGCACCTCTATCAAACTGTCGCCATAGTCTTTCAGCCCTGCGTCTAGCAGCAGGCGGCGGGTGCGGGTGAGGATTGCCTCACCCGTTCTTTGCGCTTTGGCGACCGCGTCCAACCCGACAATGGTGAGCTGGCCGCTGCAGCGAAAACCGTGGGTGTAGGTGGCGGAGACTTTGTAGTGCGGTGTGGGCGCTTTGCCGCGTGCGCCGCGCACAGAAACCTGGTGTTCACCGACCTGCGCCAATTGCACTTGCGTGAAGTCGCACACCACGTCGGGCAGGAGGTAGTTGGCGGGGTCGCCGATCTCGTAGACCAGTTGCTCGGCCACGGTGGCGACGCTGACCAGGCCACCGGTTTGCGGGGGCTTTTCAACCACGAAGCTACCGTCTGGGATGCATTGCAGGACGGGGTAGCCGATGTTAGCCCAATCCGGCACGTCTTGCCAGTCGGTGTGCAGGCCACCGGTGGCCTGGCAGCCGCACTCGATCAAATGGCCGGCGAGGCTACCTTGGGCTAGTTTATCCAGCTCATCAAAACCCCAGTCAAATTCATGCATCAGCACGCCCAGCGTGACGGCGCTGTCTACGCAGCGGCCGGTGATGACGACCTGCGCACCCGCGTCCAGCGCCTGCTTGATGGGCGCGGCACCCAGGTAGGCATTGGCGCTGAGCAGGCGTTCGGGCAGAGGCGCACCACTTTGCAATTCTTGAACGCCTTTTTCACGCAAAGCTGGAATGAGCGGCAGCACATCGTCGCCCTCCACCACCGCTATGCGGATGGACACGCCCTGCTCTGCCGCAATGACAGCCAGCGCGGCGGCGCAGGCGTGGGGGTTCATACCGCCGGCATTGCTGACGATTTTGATGTTTTTCGCCACCACGTCTTGGAGGATGGCTTTCATGGTCACCGTCACAAAGTCGGTGGCATAACCCAACTCCGGGTTTTTCAGGCGGGCGGCGGCGAGGACGGACATGGTCAGCTCGGCCAAGTAGTCAAACACCACATAGTCGACCTGGCCCAGCTGCACCAGCTGCGACGCGCCCACGCTGCTGTCACCCCAGAAGCCGGAAGCGCCACCAATGCGTATGGTTTTGCTGATATTTTTGCAAACTGAAGACTTATTTGCCGAATTTGTCATTGGAAACTCCTGCCAAAATGGGTTTTCCTAATTTTACCAAGCAACCGCTTGCTAAAAATAATTATTTTTGTTATCGTTGCATCTCCATGAATGCTATTTTGAATCCTACCCCCGTTTTAACCGCAGCCAAACTCCGAGGTCGACCCCGCAAAACGCTGGAAGAACGCGAAGACGGCAACCGCAAAGGCGACTTGATAGCCGCTGCAGCCAAACTTTTTAGGCAAAAAGGCTTTGACGCGACCAGCACCCGCGACATTGCTGCCGCCGTGGGTATGCGCAGCGGCTCGCCGTTCTACCACTTCAAAAGCAAGGGTGATTTGCTGTACGCGGTGATGGCGGAGGGGATGCGGTCGGCGATTGAAGAGCAGCAGTTGACGCTTCAAAACGCCCCTTTTCCATCTGGTTCACTATTAAACAAAGAGCAGTCTAGGCAAGAAAAACGCCGACTACTGCAGGTTTTGATGCACCACCACTTTGAGGTTTTACTCAGTCCGAACAGCGACTTTATTCCGGTGATGCTTTACGAATGGCGCTCGCTCACGCCGCGCCAGCGAACCACCATGGCGCAGCTACAGCGTGATTACGAGGCAGTGTGGCTGCCGGTATTGGAGGCGCTTTTCGCATCGGGCCAGTTGAAATGCCCCGTGAAACTGGCGCGGTTGCTGATATTTGGCGCGTTGAACTGGTCGGTGCAGTGGTTTGACGTCAGGAAAGAAGCCAGTCTGGATGATTTGACCGAGGCGGCGATGGCTTTGTTTATCAGGGATTAATGCATGACTTACACATCGGTATTTGCCCCTAAGCTGTTTGCAAACAAGGTGATTTTGGTCACCGGTGGCGGCTCGGGCATTGGGCGCTGCACGGCGCATGAGCTGGCGGCGCTGGG
>JAYUJX010000154.1:0-2017 GCA_043764955.1 Polaromonas sp. | reverse complement strand
TAAAACGCTTGAATTTGGCAAAAAAGTGCTCAATTTAGCGATAAATTCACCCGTAGCCGGCGTATTTGTTGACTAAGTAGCTATGAATAGTATAGCAATATGAAAATCATCACTTTATCGTTCAAATACCTGTGGTCGCGCCCTTTGGCTGCGGCTTTGAATGTGCTTTTGCTAGCGCTGGGCGTCGCATCCATAACGCTGGTGTTGCTCATCAGCAGCCAAATCGACCACGCTTTTGAGCGCGATTTGAAGGGGATTGACGTGGTCGTCGGCGCAAAAGGCAGCCCTATGCAACTGATTTTGGCGGGCGTGTTTCATATTGATACCCCATCAGGCAATATTCCATTGGCGGAGGTTCAAAGCCTTCAAAAAGATACTCGCGTTGAAAAGCTGATCCCGCTGAGCTTGGGTGACAGCTTTAGAGGCTTTCGCATCGTGGGAACGACGGCGGATTATGTAACGCATTACGAGGCAAAGTTGGCAAACGGTGTGATGTGGAAGTTGCCTTTAGAGGCGGTGATAGGTGCAGAAATCGCCACAAATACGGGTTTGGCTACGGGTAACAGCTTTATCGGATCGCACGGGCTGGGCGCTGAAGGTCATCCGCATGGTTCTACGCCGTACCAAGTCACCGGCGTACTTGCGCCCTGTAGTTGCGTGCTGGACCGGCTGATTTTGACGGCGACCGAATCCGTCTGGCGCGTGCATGAAAAAGCCATTGAGGGCGACACGCCGCTGGATGCCGAAGACAAAAAAGCTATTGAAGACGACCGCGAGGTAACGCTGGCGCTGATTCGCTACAAAAGCCCGCTAGCAGCGGTGAGTTTTCCGCGTTTTGTGAACACGACGACGAATATGCAAGCCGCCGCACCAGCCATCGAAATCACCCGCCTGCTGCGCATGTTGGGCGTGGGGACGGATGTTTTGCGCGGTTTTGGTGCGGTTTTGCTGCTCACAGCAGGTTTGAGCGTTTTTATCGCCTTGTGGAATGCTGTGCGCGAGCGCCGCGCCGACTTGGCCATGCTGCGCATGCTGGGAGCTAGCCCGCAAAAAGTGGCGGGTTTACTGGTCTGCGAGGCGCTGTGGCTGGCGCTGCTGGCATCTATTTCGGGATTATTTTTGGGTCACCTCTTGACAGGCGCTGTAGGCTATTTATTGCAGGCCGAAAAATCGTTGCCAGTTACCGGCTGGATTTGGCTTGTTGAGGAGTGGGCGATACCTGCTACAGCGGCAGTTGTTGCGGTGTTGGCGGCTTTGCTGCCAGCTATGGCGGCGTATCGGGTTGATGTTCAGGCTTTGTTGAAATCTTAGTTTTGTCTAGGTTTTTGTTTTTTATTTTTAACTTTTTTGGAGAATTTTTATGTTTAAAGCTTTATTGACCGTTGTTTCTTTTGTGTTGTTGTCTTTGTCTACCGTTACCTTTGCTGCTGAGACACACGGGGACAAAGAGCGTAAAGTAGATATCGAACGCCACAAAGCGATGGCAAAAGCACACAGCGATGCTGCGGTGTGCTTAGAATCAGGCAAAAAGGAAGAGGTTTGCGAAAAAGCGCTCCAAACAGCTTGCAAAGGTTTGGCTATTGGTAAAGATTGTGGGATGAAACATGTACATTAAATTCAAAGTTTTTGCGTTGACGTCAGCGTTAGCCTTAGCACTGATGTCGGCGCATGCGCAATTGAGTTCACCTATTGCTGGAGCGGGAACGGGTGCGGGTATTCATAGCCCGAACAGCCCGTTCAAACCCTTGCAGGAGCGTGCTGATGTGCTGCCTTGGTCGATGTTGACTGATGTTAAAACCAAAAACATCAAAGGAAACATTGTTCCCGTGTTCAATGCCAGTCAAATGGCCTTGAACCAGCGCACGCAGCGCGTCCAAGGTTTCATGATGCCGCTAGACCCAGGTGAGAAGCAGAAGCATTTTTTACTCAGCTCTGTGCCCATGAATTGCGGATTTTGTGTGCCTGGTGGGCCTGAGAGCATGATTGAAGTACGCACCAAAATTGGTGTGAAGTACAG
>JAYUJX010000153.1:0-2022 GCA_043764955.1 Polaromonas sp. | reverse complement strand
CGGACAACAATTTTGTATGATGATTTACTTCACCCACCAGTTTTACTTTCATGAGGCAGGTTTGGCGAGCATGTTATTTAACATAATATACATCGTATTAAGTATAATATGACCTATCTGCATTGTGTCATAAGGTCTATTTAGGCCTTGGGTTTGTCAATTCCGCTTGCACGGCGTGTAGTCTACCTGAACGCAGCTCAGCCACAGCTTTCGCAACGGCCCGTGCGACATTGCGTGTTTCATCTTGAAAGGCAGTATCTTTATAGAGCGCCACATGGCTGGTTGCATATGGTTCGTAGTAACCGATGTACCGATCTAAGCGCGCTTGAACGCCAGCATCGATAAAGCCCATCCAATCGAGCCAATCAGATAAATTGCGCCGCGAGCCTTCAACGCCAGCAACATCGCCGTGGACAACTAACCCATAAACGCGACCGGCCAGATGCTTGGGATAGTCCCAGCCTGCCATTTCTAGCGCTTTGGCCTTTTGGGCGTTTTTGCCCGAAGTAGCCGTTGGGTCAGCATTGCCGCCGTCTGCACATACCAGTCGATCAATCATCAATTTGAGCGGGCTTGGGCTTTGGTACCAATACACTGGAGTCAGAATTATGACAGCATGTGCAGCCGTCCAGCGTTCGTAGATTTCAGCCATCCAGTCGTTGGTTTGGCGCAAAGCATGGTTGGGGTAACAGCTGCAAGGCCAATGGCACAGTGGCATGGCGGTGGATGCGCAACCTTTACAAGGGTGAATGCTGAGGTCGTATTCTGAGGTTAGTAAGCTTAAATCGAGTACATCGGTCTGAATTGTGGCTTGCTCTAGGGTTTCTTTGGCTGTACCAAGGAGCCGAAAAGTTTTCGACATTTCACCTGGGCAGGTACCGTCGTTGCGCGCAGAGCCACAAATGAGCAAAACACGCGATGGGCTGGCTGGGTCCGACCATTGCAGTTGTGCTGCATCGATGCGTTTTTTGGTGGCTACCCATTCGTCAGACAATTCATAATCTGGATTGTCATAGCCGTTCCCTGCTTTGTGCGTGAACGGTGCTTTGCGCCCTTCTATAAATGCCTGCCAAGCGATTTCTTCTAAGCGAGATATTGATGGGTCTTCCGCTCGAAATGCAGGATCTTTGTATGAAGCCATAAACCTAACATTGAACTGTTCGCGTTCAAGTGGCGCAGGTGCTTGGCCAGTCCGAATTTCAATCATGTAGATCCTTCATTTTGCATGTCACACATCACATATTGTCAAAATATGCAATATAGTTCGATGTGGTTGTTAAGGCGTTAACAGTATTGACTAATGCGGCTAGCGTCTGTGCGGTAACACACCATGATGCGTTACGTATTACGTATTACGTATTACGTATTACGTGTTACGCACGACGCACGACGCACGACGCACGACAGTGCATAAATGATTTCTAATATTCAGCAGATAAATACAATTTGCTATGTATTAAATAGCATTAAATGAAATAAATACGCCGGCTACAGCCTGATATTTTCAAAAAATAATCACCAAGGAATATGACCTCCTTTGTAGTCAAAAAAACCACCCGTTTGCGCAGCATCTACATGATGAATAACACGCAATAACTCTGCTGCTGCAACTTCTGGGCTGCGTACGTTGAGGCCAGATTTGCTGAAAGGATCGCTCAGTGGCGTTGCTACCGTGCCCGGATGTAATGCTAGGCAAAGGGTTTGTTTGTTACGCCTTGCAAGCTCAATCGCCGTGGTTTTGACGATTTGATTCAAAGCTGCTTTTGATGCGCGGTAGCCATACCAGCCGCCCAAACCGTTGTCACTGATGCTGCCGACTTTGGCCGAAACAAAGGCAAGGCGCACGTCGCCAGTTTTAGGCAACAAAGATGCAAAATGTTTCAAAACCAAGGCGGGTCCAATCGCGTTAACGAGCATGACGCGTTGAAGATAAGCTGCGTCTAAGTGCTGCAAACTGCGCTCTGGCCCCTGCCCATTACTGTGTAAATAGCCAGTAGCGACGATGAGCAAACGCAGCGGCGC
>JAYUJX010000152.1:0-7351 GCA_043764955.1 Polaromonas sp. | reverse complement strand
GTGGCTGACGCGTTGAAGATAGCACTTCATACCGCGCAGCATGCTGAATCCCTCGGTTTCAAGCGCTACTGGGTAGCAGAGCACCACAACATGGCGGGTATTGCCAGCTCGGCCACTGCGGTGTTGGTGGGGCATTTGGCGGGTGGCACGAAAACGATTCGCGTTGGCTCTGGCGGCATCATGCTGCCCAACCATGCACCGCTGGTGGTTGCAGAAGCATTTGGTACCTTGGCTGAACTGTACCCAGACCGCATTGATCTCGGTCTAGGACGTGCGCCGGGCACAGACCAAGCCACCATGCGGGCGCTGCGGCGCGACCGTGCAGAAGCCGAAGATGATTTCCCGCGCGATGTGGCGGAACTCCAGCATTTGCTGTCTGCGCCGCAAGCTGGCCAGCGTTTGATAGCGATGCCAGGTGCGGGCACGAATGTACCGATTTGGCTGCTGGGCTCCAGCTTGTTCTCCGCTAAATTAGCGGCAGAGCGTGGTTTGCCCTATGCTTTTGCATCGCACTTTGCACCGCGTTTGTTGCTACAAGCTTTGGATGTTTATCGCACGAATTTTCGACCTTCCGAAATGCTTGAGAAGCCTTATGTCGTCATCGGCTTGCCTTTGATCGCCGCGTCCACGGATGACGAAGCACAATACCTCGCCAACAGTACCTACCAGCGTGTTCTGGGTATTTTGACGGGAGATCGCCGTCGACTTCTTCCACCGATTGAGAATTACATGAAACAGCGCCACCCGCAAGAACGTGCCGCCATTGATGACTTCTTGGCTTGTGCCGTTGTGGGTGGACCTGATAACGTGAAAGCGGGTTTAAACGCCATAGCAGAAGCGACGCAAGCGGATGAATTCATGCTCGTGTGCGACGTTTTTGACCCTGCTTTGCGATTGCGTTCACTGGATATTGCCGCAGCTGCGATGGAAACTGTTAACTCTCCAGCACCGGTCTAGCCTGCAATTTATCTATTCTGCGGCCTTCTAGCGCCAGCACCTCAAACTCCCAGCCTTCGCAGGCAATGCGTTCGCCCACTACGGGCAATCGACCGGACACAGACATCAACAATCCGCCCACAGTGTTGTAGCGACCTTTGTCTTCGTCGGGTAGTTGTTTGATTTCCAACCGTGAGCGCAGCTCGGCCAGCGGCATCAAACCATCCAGCAACCAAGTGCCGTCTTCGCTGTGCGTCGCCCAGGCGTCTATCTGCGCATTCGGTCGTAATTCACCGGTAATGGCTTCAAGCATGTCACGCGGCGTCATCAAGCCCTGCACTTCGCCGTATTCGTCCACCACCATAACGATGCGCTCTGAGCGTTGACGAAACTGCTCCAAAACCTCCATGCCAGTGAGGGTTTCTGGCACAAAGGATGCGGGGAGTGCCAACAACTCAATGGTTTGGTCAGATTCCTTTTCTTCTCCTTTTTCTTTTTCTCTGGTCGCCAGCAACTTCGCCACGCTGATAACCCCCACCACATGGTCTAAACCACCGCGACACACGGGGTACCACGAATGGTTGGCATGTGCTTCATGCTCGCCAATTTGCCGCAGCGCCTGCGCGACTGTGAGCTGCGCTCCCAGCCACACAATATCCATGCGCGGAATCATCAGCGACGTAAGCGGTCTGTCATCCAGATGGAACACATTGCGCACCATTTGGTGCTCATGCGCTTCTATCAACCCCGCGTCAACGCCCTCTTCCAAACTGGCGGTGATTTCTTCTTCCGTCACGCTGCGCACGGCATGTACATCAAAACGCAACAACTTGAGGATACCTTGTGTGCATGCAGCCAACAATTTCACAAAAGGAGCAGCAATGGTTGCAATAGCGCTCATAGGCCGAGAAATAAGCCGCGCCACAGCCTCAGGATGCAATTGACCAATCCGTTTGGGAACCAACTCACCAAATATCAAGGTGATGAAGGTTATGACAACAACGACAATCGTCGTTGCCGCGACACTGGCAATTTTTGGCGCTGTACCAAAACTTTGCAGAAACAAAGACACACCTTCAGAAAACGCTGCTTCACCCACAATACCGTTCAACATGCCGATAGAGGTGATGCCGACTTGCACGGTCGATAGAAAATGCGTGGGTTGATCCATCAAAGCCAGCGCCTTTGCAGCGCCTTTGTCTCCTGCCTCGGCCATCGCCGCAAGACGCGCTTTTTTACTGGCGGTCAGTGCCATTTCTGACATCGCAAACACAGCGTTGAACAGCGTCAACACTAAAATCAAGATTAAATCCATAACACTCCATCCATAAACGAGATAATAACTGATGGCAAACTACTTGATTGGCGACCTGCAAGGCTGCGACAGCGCACTGGGGCGTTTGCTCGCAAAAATTGATTTTTCACCCAGCCGCGACGTTTTGTTCGTCTTGGGTGATTTGGTCAACCGTGGGCCAGAATCTCTTGCAGTTTTAGAGCGTTTGATGGACTACGACGACGCTGCGCAGTGCTTGCTCGGCAACCACGACCTGAACTTACTCGCCATCGCCCATGGTGTGCGGCAGCCGCACCGCAAAGATACGCTGACTGAGATTCTGCAATCATCCAAGTTGCCCGCCATGATGCATTGGCTCAAACATCAAAACATGGCGATACTGCATCAAACACCCAAAGGCATTCAAAATAGTGAATTAATTATGGTTCATGCCGGCGTATTACCTGATTGGAGTGCTATAAATACAATAGCGTATGCGAACGAAATAGAAACCATCTTGCGTACGGCAACTCCAACCGAATTGGCTGAATTTTTACATGACATGTATGGTGACGAGCCTGCTGTGTGGCGCGATGATTCAACAGGAACAGCACGTTACCGCGTCATCATCAACACCCTCACCCGCCTGCGGTTTTGCACGGCAGATGGGCAGATGGAATTTGCCGCCAAAGACAGTGCAGACGCTGCGCCTGCGGGCTACATGCCGTGGTTTGATGTGCCGAACCGTGCGACGAAAGACGTGACCGTGGCTTTTGGGCATTGGTCAACATTGGGTTGGCTGGAGCGACCCGATGTACTAGCGCTGGATGGTGGCTGCGTCTGGGGCGGCTGTTTGAATGCGCTGCGACTGGATGAATCAGGCTCAACGGAGCATGAATTGATTCACGTCGATTGCGAACAATCGCAAAAACCCAAGCTTTAAATGACCAAATCTAATTGATTTCAGCAGGCTCTTGCACAGGCTCTGCAACAACCGGGACTGCAATCGCTTGAAACAGCGCAGCCACACGCTTTTTAGAGCGAATATTGGCTGACTTGCCAGCGCGTGCTGGACTGGCTTTGGCGGCAGCTTCCCAAGCAGGTGTTACTGTTGCTGTCTCGCCGTCAACCACTGGTGCAACTGGTGCAGATTCGTAAGGCTTGTCGAAAAACGGATCATGCGCTTTGGTTTTCGGGCCTTTGAACGCATAGCGCTCGCCTTGATGTGATGAGTCATCTCTCGCATTGCGGTCACGCCTGCTGTTGCGGTCATTGCTACGAGGAGAGTGGCTGCTGCCTTCTTCATCGCCGTCATTTTCAGCATACATACGGCGGCCATCGTTGATGCGGCCTTGTTTACGAATGTCTGGCAGGTTCTCTGGGTACTCAATGCCTTCTAACTCAATTTTGGTTTTCAGCAATTTCTCTAAATCAACCACCAGCCGGCCATCGCTAGGCGCTACAAAGCTAATAGCGACTCCGGATGCACCTGCGCGGCCTGTACGGCCAATGCGATGCACGTAATCTTCGGCGTTGAACGGCAAATCAAAGTTAAAGACTGCTGGCACGTCTTTGATGTCCAAGCCACGCGCAGCCACATCGGTGGCCACCAACAAATCAACAGCGCCCGATTTGAAGGCTTCCAGCGCTTTGAGACGTTCGTCTTGGCTCTTGTCGCCATGCAAAGCAGTAGCTTTCAAACCAAACTTTTCTAAAGACCGCGCCAAACGCGCACAGCCCAGTTTGCTGTTCACAAACACAAAAGATTGCTTGATGTCTTTTTGCTTGAGCAGCGTGACCAAAGCATTTAATTTTTCGTCCGTAGGCGTGCTGTAGAAATGCTGCTTGACTGTTGATGCTGTTTGATTTGGCCGCGCCACCTCGATGGTGACCGGGTTTTGCAGGTAGCTGGCCGATAGCCGCTTGATTTCATTGGAGAACGTGGCCGAGAACAACAATGTCGTCCGTTGCTTGGGCAAAAAGCTCAAAATGCGCTCTAAATCGGGTAAAAAGCCGATGTCCAGCATGCGGTCGGCTTCGTCCAACACCACATATTCGACCTGGTTCAGCACACAATTTTTGGCTTCAATGTGGTCCAAGAGGCGACCTGGCGTGGCTACCAAGATTTCGACGCCGGCTTTCAGCTCGATGGTTTGCGGCTTCATGTCCATACCGCCAAACACCACCGCGCTGCGGATGTTGGTGTACTTGGCGTAGGCTTTGACTTGCTGGGCGACTTGGTCGGCCAACTCACGGGTCGGCAGCAGCACCAAAGCGCGTACGGGGTGCCGGGCGGGCGAGGTGGAGGCGTTTTCGTGCTTCAGCATCCGCTGAATCAAAGGCAACGAGAACGCCGCTGTTTTACCGGTGCCGGTTTGGGCAGCGCCCATCACGTCTCGGCCTTCCAAAACCACAGGAATCGCCTGCTCTTGGATGGGTGTCATGGTTTCGTAGCCCATGTCGGCTACGGCGCGTGCCAGCGACGGGGCTAGCGATAGTTGTGAAAAAGATGAGGTCATTTAGCCCTCTATTGTCGCATTTTGTTGTGACAAACCCAAATATGCAAATTCAAAAGGCAATTTACTGGACAAAATTACAGTAAATCGCTTTCAAATACTTCCCTGCCTACACCGTTCGGGCTGAGCTTGTCGAAGCCTTCAAGAACCCTTCGACAAGCTCAGGGCGAACGGATAATTGACCAATCGCAGTTAAAACCGCCCAGCCGTTTTGCGAAACGCCAACTGCTGCCGCAACACGCTGCGGTTGCCCAAATAGGTAGGAACGATGGCCGCTAGGGCGCTGGGGGTGATGCCTAGGGTTTGCAGATTTGGCAACCTGCCCGTGCCGACGTTGTCGACCTTCATGGAATCTAAATTGTCTTGGCTGATTAAGGGCTCGCCTGGCAACAGGCGCATCGCCATAGCTTGCAGTTTGCCTAAAAATGGCGGCAAGGCCAAAACTGGGCGACCACGGCCTTGGTTGATACCGGCAGCGATGGCGGAAAGCTGCACCAGCTCTTTCAAAGTGACCACATCTGGCCCACAGGCTTCGATCACTGCATTTGCAGATGGTGCTTGTTGGGTCAAACTAGTCACCACCGCTTGCGCAACGTCTTCCACCCACACAGGCTGAAATTTGGTGGCTGCACCGGCCAAAGGCATGACAGGAAACACGCTTTGCAGCTTGGCAAATAGATTCAAAAACTTGTCGTCAGCGCCGAAAATAACACTGGGACGCAAAATGGTGAGTTCTAGGCCAGCGGCTTGCAAGGCAGCTTCGCCACGCGCTTTGCTGCGTTGGTACATGGACGGCGCATCTAAACTCGCACCCAAAGCGCTAACGTGAACCAAGCGCTGCACGCCCGCTTGCTGGCAGGCAGCAGCGAGTTTTTTGGGGAACTCAACATGGGCTCGTTCAAACGCGGCTTCATCGCCATGCAAAATCGCAATCAAATTGACCACCGCATCATGCCCAGCGACCAAAGCGGCGAGCGCGACTGGGTCGTGAATATTGACTTCCAACACATCCAGCATAGGCAGCGATTGCACATGTTTTGCATTGCTGCGCCTGCGCGTCGGCACGGTGACATGGATGTTTTGACGGGTTAGTTTTTCACAAACGTGACGGCCTACAAAACCTGAGCCACCTAATACGAGAACTTTTCCGAGGACTTTTTCTAATGTTTTTTTCATAGGGATGAGATTATCAGAAAACCCGCCGTCATTCTCGCGCAGGCGGAAATCCATGAACGCCAACATGGATTTCCGCATACGCAGGAATGACATATTATTTTTACGGCAAATCGGCGTTCACAGCTGGCGCATCTACGCCCAACGGACCCACCATGCCAAGACGATTTTTGAGTGATTGCGGTTGCCCGGTCAAAATCGCGGCGTAGTTGGTGGTGTTGCTCAAGACTTTTTTGACGTAATCACGCGTTTCGGCGAAAGGCACGTTTTCTGCCCAAATCGCTGTTTCCACCACCGCGCCATTGCGCCAAGCGCGGGGGCGACCTGGGCCAGCGTTGTACGCAGCAGCGGCTAAAGGCATGGAGCCTGCAAAATCGTCCAACACCAGCTTCAAATAACCCGTGCCGATGGCGATGTTGGTTTCGCGGTCGTTGATTTGGTCTGCCGTAAAACCCGTCATGCCTAACTTTTTAGCTGTCCAGCGAGCCGTAGCGGGCATCACTTGCATCAAGCCCGAGGCGCCCACGTGTGAGCGGGCGTCCATGATGAAGCGGCTTTCTTGGCGAATCAAGCCATACACATAAGCTGGGTCAATGTTGATGTCGCCAGCACGCTTCACCACTGAGCTGCGGAAAGGCATGGGGAAGCGTTGGTCAAAGTCGATGACGGTTTTGGTGCGTTCGCTGGTGTTGATGCAGCGGTCCCACACCTCGCGTTCGCAGGCGTACTGGGCAGCGGCCAACAGCTCGCGGTCGTTCATGCCGCCTGCTTGACCAGCTGAATTGGTCAAATTGGTGCTGTAGTTCCACTCGCGCACGCCCTCAGAGCGCAGGCCGATGCTGATAGCTTTTAATGCACGGTTCAAACCGGCATTTTGGCGAGCGGTGGCTTTTTCTAGTGGCGCTAACTCTGGCGGACGCTCTGGCACGGTGATTTTTCTACCCAGCTCTTCCAGTGCCAATTGCTCATAAAAGCCGCGCACACTGGCGATGCGTTCAAACAGGGCATTGGCTTCTGGCAATTGATTTTTAGTTTTGAGAGCACGGGCTTTCCAATACGTCCAAATCGCGTCTTTTTGGGCGGGCTCGCTCATGGCGTTGATGGCGTGCAGCACAGCCGTCCAATTCGGCTTGCTGCTGACGCGCAGTGTGGCGCGCACTTTCCAGCCCAGGGTGTCATCGTTCAAATCCGTGTCGCGGTTGACATTGGCAAAATAGTTGGCCGAGTTGCTGTTTTGGCTCAAAGCAGCTTGTTTGCCAATCGCGCCCCAAGCCCAATTGGTTTGCTCGGTGTTGAACTGCGCCGCTTTTTTGCGCAGCTCATCTGCTGCACTGTCTGCGTTGCCCGCCGCTGTGCGTAGGATGTCTAACAATGATTCTTCACTGCGCGAATTTTTAGAACCCATCACAATTTGCAAGGCATTTTTAGCAGCGCGGGCGCGGTTGACCTCGGT
>JAYUJX010000151.1:0-7377 GCA_043764955.1 Polaromonas sp. | reverse complement strand
TTCAGCTCCTCGGCGATCCGCTTGGCGACCGAGCTGGCAGCAATCCGGCGCGGCTGGGTGTGGCCGATGAGTTTGGCATGCTGACCGGGTGCGTAATTGAGCTTGCCGCGCCCCATCGCCAAGGCGATTTTGGGCAACTGAGTCGTCTTACCAGAACCAGTTTCACCACACACGATGATGACCTGATGCGCCTGTAGCGCCGCCATGATCTCGTCACGCTTGCCGGATACGGGGAGGGATTCGGGGAAATCGATGATGAGGAAGGCAGATTCGGCTGGATTGGCTGGATTGGCTGGATTTTGGGGCACGGACATAGACTTACATTATCGGGGATGGGTACGCTAATATGCTTGTAGAAAGCTTTTAAAAGCTGGCTAAAAGCTATTTTCACGATATTCATCCCTAAAATTGGCACCTAACCGGCGTATTTATTGCCTTAAAAGCTATACTATTTATAGCAAAAGAACATGGCTTGAATACGATCAAACAACCTTCAAGCCCTTCAGCGCGGGATCGCTTGGCGGGTAGCGCAGGCCCAGCTTTTTGAGGGTGTTGTTGACCACGCTGGCAACCATCAGGTTGCGGTGGGTTTTGGAGTCGGCGGGCACCACGGTCCACGGTGCCCATGGGGTACTGGTGGCGTTGAGCAGGTTTTCGTACGCTTGCTGGTACACCTTCCACTGTTTACGCACTTCCAAGTCGCCCAAGCTGAACTTCCAATGCTTGGTTTCGTTGTCTATACGCTCTTGCAAGCGGACACCCTGCTCTTCAAAGCTGATGTGAAGCATAAATTTAAGGATGACGGTGCCGTTTTCACTCAACATGCGTTCAAAGTCGTTGATCTGGGCGAAGCGCTGCAAGGTTTGCTCAGGTGTGATCCAGCCATTGACGGGTGGCACCAAGACATCTTCGTAATGACTGCGGTTGAAAACCATGAACTCACCAGCACGGGGCATGTGCTGATGGATACGCCACAAATAATCATGCTCGCGCTCTTCTTCGGAAGGGGCTTTCCAACCCATGGTGTGAACCCCCAGCGGCGTGACGCGGCTGAACACACCACGCAACGTGCCGTCTTTGCCAGAGGCGTCCATACCTTGCAAGATGACCAGAAGTTTGAAGCGTTTGTCTGCGTAAAACAGGTTTTGCAGCGCATCCAGCGCCAAGGCCAGCGTTTCAACAGCGGCTTTGTCGCTTTGCTTATCACCACCTGAAAACGGTTTGGCAGCAGGGTCGCAATCGGCCAGCTTGAAGGATTTGTCGGCCTTTTTGCGCGGTACGTCAATACCGTCTTGTGTCCTGCCTTTTAAAGGAGGTTGCCATGGGCTTAAGCGTTGTGTGAGTGTCACTTTTGTGCCTCTTGGGTTAGATTTTGACTCGGGCAAGACATTGTATTAGGCAATACCGCCTTCACATACAAATTCCCTATAACCTTAACAAGATGACGACTTCAACATGACCACTCTTTTCGAACCCCTCCAAGCTGGCCGCATGCACCTGTCCAACCGCGTGGTTATGGCACCGCTGACGCGCAACCGCGCCCCCGGTGCGATGCCCAACGACCTGATGGCGACCTATTACACCCAGCGCGCCGACCCAAAAAACGGTGCGGGGCTGATCATCACGGAGGCCACCGCCATCAGCCATCAAGGCCAGGGCTATTCAGATGTACCCGGCATTTGGAGCGATGCACAAGTGTCCGCCTGGCGCAAAGTGACAGATTCTGTCCACGCGGTGGGCGGCAAAATCGTCATCCAGCTGTGGCATGTGGGGCGCGTGTCGCATGTGGATTTGCAGCCGAATGGCCAGGCTCCCGTAGCGCCATCGGCCATTCAAGCCAAGACCAAGACAGTGCTGATTCACGATGGCGTGCCGTCCTTTGTGGACACGTCAATGCCCCGCGCTTTGGATATTGGCGAATTACCGGGTATTGTGGCCCACTACCGCCATGCCGCCAAAAACGCCGTCGCCGCCGGGTTTGACGGTGTAGAAGTCCACGCCGCCAATGGCTATTTGCTGGATCAATTCTTGCGAAGCGGCTCAAATACGCGTACCGACGTCTATGGTGGCAGCATTGAAAACCGTGCCCGTATGCTGGTGGAAGTGATGACAGCCGTGAGCCAAGAGATAGGCGGCGACCGTACCGGACTGCGCCTGTCTCCCGTGACTCCGGCCAATGACGCGCATGACCCACATCCGCAGCCGCTGTTTGAACACGTGGTGAAACAGCTCGCCCCACTCAATTTGGCGTTCGTTCACATCATTGAAGGCTCGACCGGTGCAGCCCGCGACTACGAACAAGGCGGCAAACCGTTTGACTACATCGCCCTGCGTGCCGCCTACAAAGATGCCGGCGGCAACGCGGCGTGGATGGTGAACAACGGGTTTGACAAACCGCTGGCGGACCACGCGCTGGCCAAAGGGGACGACCTGGTCGCTTTTGGCCGCCCTTTCATCGCCAACCCCGACCTGACCCGCCGCCTGCGCGAAGGTGCCGACATGAACACCCCCGACCGCTTGACGTTTTACGGCGGCGGCGCGACAGGGTATACGGATTACCCTGCACTTATTGGCACCTAGCCGAGGTATTTGTTGCATAAATCGCTATAGTTAATATAGCGTTTTGCTGGTGCGGATTGTCGATAATCTAGTAAGTAGAACACTCGGAAGTTAATGTATATTCACAATACGCACCCATAAATTGACCTTCTTGAATATGCAAACACTAGACAAAGCTTGGCAAAACTGGATCAATGAAAATTTCACACGCGGCTGCACGTATGAAGCCATGCTGGCGGATATGGTGAAAGCGGGCATCGCGAACGATGTAGCGGTGTTTAACTTAAACAATCGCTCTGAAGTGGCGAGTTCAGTGGACTCAGGCGTTTCGAATCAACAAAACGGCCCGTATGAACAAGAAGCGAGCTATTTATTTCAACATGACAACACCATCGTCACCCAAGATGGGCAGCACATTCAGGTTGCGATGCGGGTAACCGCGCCTGATGTGGTGCTGCTGGACAATTTCATGACGCATACAGAGTGTGATGCTTTTTGTGAATTGTCGAAAAGCACTTTGATCAGATCTACCGTCGTGGATGACGCAACGGGTGCATCTGTGGGGCATGAGCACCGCACCAGCATGGGGACACATTTCACACTAGGTCAAAACGATTTGGTGAAAAAAATCGAAGCCCGCATTGCTGAAATTACTGGCACACCCATACCTAATGGCGAGGGAATTCAGATTTTGAACTACGCCGGAGGTGGCGAATACAAGCCGCATTTTGATTATTTCCCTGACAACACGGGAGGACGTGTGCACACGGCAAAAGGTGGACAACGCATCATCACCGTTATCATGTATTTGAACGATGTGAAAGCTGGCGGTGCGACTGTATTGCCCGAAATCAACCTCAACATTTATCCGAAAAAAGGATCAGCGCTGTATTTTTCTTACTTCAACTCTGTGGGGCAAGTTGACCCTTCAACCCTGCATGGCGGCTTGCCAGTGATTAAAGGCGAGAAATGGATTGCGACGAAATGGATACGCGAACGCGCATATTCCTAAAAAATGTAGAGATAACGCCTAAAAATTGGTCTTTAAGTGAATATTCACATACTAAAGTAACAAAAAACAGGTGCAAAAGTAATTCAAAGTATTAATATTGACCCAGCATTCGGAATAGTTATTACAAATGCAGCAATTTTGATTGGGAGAATTACGTATGTCATACTATCTGCCGCATTTATCTCGGCGCACTTTTGTGCAGTTCTCAACTTTTGGCCTTTTATTACCGACAGCGTTTTCAGCGCATGCCGAAGTAGCGCTGGCCGTTTCAATCAACCGCACAGCCAGATTCCGTGCCTTGTCGCAACGCAGCGCGAAAGCATATGTTCAGTTGGTTTTGAACGTTATGCCTGACATCACCAAAAACACCATAGCGTCTGCACAGCGTTTGATGATGTCTAGCCTTGATGAGTTGGCTTTGGGTAATTACAGCGTTGAAGTGGCACAAAACATAGCGACCATTAGAACCGAAGCGGCTGCATTGACAACGCTTTTGGCTACTACGCCGAAACGCGATATGTTGATCGCCGTGTCAGTACAGGCAGATAAATTAACTGAGCAAGCCACTAAAACTACCGAGTTGCTAGCCAGCCAGACGAAATCAGGGAACGCAAAGATTGTGGCAATTGCCGACAAACAACGCATGATGACGCAGCGGCTTGCCAAAAATTATTTCATGCAGGCGGCAAACTTCAATTCTTTACCTATTCGGCAACAATTGGCCAGTGACCGTGCTGAATTCAAAGCTGGGCTGGCCATGCTAAAAAATGCACCCATTTCGACAGCCAGCATTCGCAATGACATTGATTTGTGCGAAGCGCAGTGGTTTTTGTTTGAAACATCGATAGATAAGCCGCGCAATCGTCCATTTGTGATGGACGATGTGGCGGTATCCAGCGAACGCCTGCTCGATATCACGAGCAGCTTGAGTAGCCACTACGAAAAAGCTGTTAAAGATGTCGTTTAAATCACTTTTTCAGCACGCAGCTGGTCGATGGTATCCATACTGTAACCCAACTGTTGCAGCACTTCATCGGTATGCTCACCCAGCAATGGTGAGCGGGTCACCACGGTTTCACTGTCAGACATTTTGATGGGGTTGCCCACGGTCAAATACTTACCGCGCGTTGGGTGATCTACTTCCACAATCGTACCTGTTGCACGCAAAGCGGGCTCTTCTGCGATTTCTTTCATCGACAAAATAGGGCCGCACGGAATGTCGAACTTGTTCAAAATATCCATGGCTTCAAACTTGGTTTTGGTCATGGTCCATTGTTCGATGCGCTTGAAAATTGGGCCTAAGTGCAGCAAGCGAGCAGCCGGCGTGGCATAGGCTTCGTCGTCAATCCAGCCTTCTTCACCAATCACTTTGCACACAGCCGGCCACACTGCGCCTTGGGTGATGAAGTAAATGTAGGCGTTCGGGTCAGTCTCCCAACCCTTGCATTTCAAAATCGAGCCTGGTTGACCACCGCCTGAGGCGTTGCCAGCGCGAGGCACGGCATCACCAAACTTGCCATCGGGGTATTGCGGGTATTCGTGCATGGTGCCTGTGCGCTCCAAACGCTGCTGGTCGCGCAGTTTGACGCGGCAAAGGTTCAACACAGAGTCTTGCATAGGCGCTAATACTTTTTGACCACGGCCACTGGTGTTGCGTTGGTACAAAGCGGCAACAATGCCTAGTGCCAAATGCAAACCTGTACCGCTGTCGCCAATTTGAGCGCCCGTCACGACTGGCGGTCCGTCGTCAAAACCGGTGGTTGATGCTGCACCGCCCGCGCATTGCGCCACGTTTTCATAGACTTTGCAGTCTTCGTACGGGCCAGGGCCAAAGCCTTTGACCGACGCCACAATCATGCGCGGGTTCAGCGCTTGGATGTGTTCCCAAGTGATGCCCATGCGATCCAGCGCGCCAGGGGCGAAATTCTCCACCATCACGTCGCAGGTTTTGATCAAGGTATCCAACACCTCTTTGCCTTTGGCACTTTTGGTGTTGAGGGTAATGGAGCGTTTGTTGTGGTTCAGCATCGTGAAATACAAGCTGTCGACGCCAGGAATATCGCGCAATTGACCACGCGTGGCATCGCCCTCGCCCGCACGCTCGACCTTGATGACGTCTGCACCAAACCATGCCAGCAACTGTGTGCAAGTAGGGCCAGATTGCACATGCGTGAAGTCTAAGATGCGAACACCGTCTAACGCTTTACTCATAAAAATCCCCGATATTAAAGTTAAAAATTTTGAAGTATCTTGAAGTTCGCTTTATGCTGCTCTATTTTTTGCAAGCCAGCCGTTCACAACGCTAACGGTCTGATCAATACTCGCATTTTGCATGCCTAGCTGCGCTGCAAAAGTTTGAACAATCATATCAACACGCTCAATATGCGTGGCACCGGCCGCTAAAGCACGTGCGGCTGACGAAGGTTTAGCCAAGCCATCAGCGGCAGCGGCATATTTGTCAAACGGCACGAGGTCGTCTGGCGAAGCGCCCATTTTCACGCATAACTCGGCGACCCATTCGTAAATATCTTTGGATTGAGCCATGTCGCCCAACACAGCGTCTTTGATGGGGCGCATGCAGTCAGCTTGAATACAGCGGTAATTGCCTGTTAACAACATGCTCCATTTGGCTAAAGGTACGAACAAGGAATCGAATACTTTGAGTTTGACGGGTAGCTCCAAAGCTTCGCCATTGTGCGTGTAGCGTACCGCTTCGATGTCTTCTTCGAGTTGTTGCAAGATTTGAGTGTGTTTTGCCGATTCAAAACGTGCCACTTTGAAGTTGGTGGGAAGTGCTACTTGCAACACGTTAACAGGTTCATCCAGAGGACGAAAAGCTTGCGGATCCGGGCTTGAGAGCGTCATGCAAGCAGGATCAAACGCATCCCACACATCTGCCTGAGCGTACGCGCTGCGAAAGTTATTCAAATCGATGGCTACTTTGTTTAGACTATTTTGTTTCAGCAATCGCGCCAAATACGGCAGCGGAGGCATGTTCATAATCGGCATGCATGGCAATTTTGCCAAGGCGATTTGCTGCATCAGCTCACGAATGCCGTCTTGCCTGTATTGCGGCTCTTGCATGGCCAGTACAACCAAATCAAACGAGGCTAAATCGGTGACTTGCTGTGGCGTACAGGCTGTTAATTGACCCTTTAAGTCTTTTGAAGAGACTTCAAGCAAACCATTGACTCCCACGTCGCGCCGACCTTTGATCGGCAAACGCACACGGATGCCATCTGAATTGATCAAATCCGCAGTCGCAGTACGGCAAGTCATCGTTACGTTGTGACCCGCTGCCAAACACTTGATGGCCAAAAGCGATCCGTAAGAAGCACCTAAAATTAAGATATTGAAAGAAGTTTTATTGCTCATGGCGCATCATACGGGTAAATACTTAAAAACAATCAGCTCTTATATAAGACATAAGATATTAGACTTGTTATTTTTCAAAAAATTGACTACGGTCAAAGTTTACCCTCCAATGAAATTAAGAAATTTCACGCTGCGTTTCATCGTTTCACAATATGATTTAAAGAGTGATATTTCGGCAGCAAATTGTGTCATCGAAACAAATATGCTCACTTATTTATTGTGAAATTCTTCAAAACTAGTTACTCTTCATAACTAGTTTTGAAGAGTAACGATCAGGAGACCACCATTTGGACTTACAACGCCCCGCTGCGGGACATGCATTTTGTGATTGAAGAAGTTTTGCAAGCACCTGCTGCTTGGGCGCAGACGCCAGCTTTTGAGGATTTGGACGCAGACACGTCGCGCCAGATTTTGGAAGAAGCCGGCAAGTT
>JAYUJX010000150.1:0-2032 GCA_043764955.1 Polaromonas sp. | reverse complement strand
AGCAAATAAAGGGCACTTTTTGCTCAATCGCGGTATGCACGCCGCGCACAAAGCGCTCGCCCACTACGCTGCCCATGCTGCCGCCCATGAAGTCGAATTCAAAGCACGCCACAACTACATTCACGCTATGCACCGAACCGCCCATGACGACCAGTGCATCGGTTTCACCTGTGTTTTCCATCGCTTCTTTCAAGCGTTCGGGATATTTTCGGCTGTCTTTGAACTTGAGTGCATCTACCGGCATGACTTCTTGCCCAATTTCGTAACGGCCTTCGGCATCTAAAAAACTGTTCAACCGTGCCCGTGCACCAATGCGCAAGTGGTGGCTGCAACTGGGGCATACGTTATGGCTTTGCTCCAAATCGGCTTTATACAGCACGGTTTCGCAGCTCGGGCATTTGATCCACAAACCTTCAGGAATGCTGCGCCGGTCTGCCGGGTCAGATTTCAGGATTTTGGGAGGCAATAATTTTTCTAGCCAGCTCATGGTTCTATCCTCAATCTAAAGTTGTCATTTGGATTCTAAAGCAGCGCGAATGCCGCTTAGAAACTCGCTGGCCACGCCAACCACCTTGTCTCTGGGCTGGTTGTCTATCAATTGGATGATTTTGCTGCCAATCACCACCGCATCGGCCATTTTGCCAATGGTTTGCGCCGTGGCCGCATCGCGGATGCCAAAACCAACGCCGACCGGAATGTCGGTCACGTGCTGTCGAATCTTGGGCAACATGGCGGCGACGGCATCGGTGTCCAGCGTGCCCGCACCCGTCACGCCTTTGAGCGACACGTAGTACACATAGCCGCTGGCAATGCGGGCGACCTGTGCCATGCGTTCGTTGGTTGACGTAGGCGCGAGCAAGAAGATCAAATCCATGCCATTCGTCTTCAACTCGGCCGAAAAAGCCTCGCATTCTTCGGGTGGGTAGTCAACCACCAGCATGCCGTCTACGCCTGCTTCTGCGGCATCACGAATAAAGGCGCTTTTGCCTGCATCACTGCTATGCCGCTGCGCATAAAGTTGATCGTAGCGCTCTATCGGATTGGCATAGCCCATCAGCACGATGGGAGTTGATTGATTTGTCAGGCGGAAGTCGCGCACCATCTGTAGCACCTGTGGCAGTCCAATGCCATAGCTTAGGGCTTTGTCGCCCGCTTTTTGGATGACAGGGCCGTCGGCAGAGGGGTCGCTGAAGGGCACGCCCAGCTCAATCACGTCCGCACCAGCAGCCACCATGCCGTGCATCAGCTCGGGGGTGATGTCGGCAAAGGGGAAACCAGCGGTGACATAGGGAATCAACGCGGCGCGGTTTTGTGCTTCTAACGCTGTGAAAGTGGATTGAATCCTGTGTAAATGCTTAGTCGTCATATCGTTCATTTCACCATCCTCACAATCTGCTCGCTGCCTGAACTTCCCTTTACCGACTGGCCTTCACAGCTTGGACGGCAAAAGAAATCTGCCTTGCTCAAGTCAGCCACTGTACCAATGTCTTTGTCGCCACGGCCAGATAAATTGACCAAAATAGATTGATCCGAGCGCATTGTTTTGGCTAATTTCATAGCGTAAGCAACTGCGTGGCTGGATTCCAGTGCAGGGATGATGCCTTCAGTACGACATAGATAGTGAAACGTGGACAAGGCTTCTTCGTCGGTGATGCCCACGTATTCTGCACGACCAATATCTTTCAAAAACGCATGCTCAGGGCCTACGCCTGGATAGTCTAAGCCTGCGCTGACGCTGTGGGTTTCGGTGATCTGCCCATTGTCGTCTTGCAAAATATAGGTACGGTTGCCGTGCAATACACCGGCGCTGCCGCGTTGCAAGGATGCCGAATGTTTACCGCTCTCCAAACCCTCACCAGCCGCTTCAACACCAATCAAGCGGGTATTTTCATGCTTGATATAGGGGTGAAAAATACCCATGGCGTTGCTACCACCGCCCACGCAGGCGATCACGGCATCGGGTTGCTCGGTTTTACAGCCGGCTGCAGCCAGCATTTCTGGCATTTGAACCAAGCATTCGTTGCCAATCACG
>JAYUJX010000149.1:0-2033 GCA_043764955.1 Polaromonas sp. | reverse complement strand
GTGACTTGGAGCATCGTTCTGCCAGTTATCGGCTTGCTGTCGCTCATCGCCGTGCTGGCTGGCTTGGCGTTTTGGCAATACTTGGGTCACGATGCGGCTTATGTCGCGGCTCAAAAATGGGTTCAGCAAGAGTTTGGCAGCTTCAAAGTCACTGCGTCTGCGCACAATGCAGCTCAAACACCCCATGACATCAGCCCAGCGCCAAGCAGCCCCGAAAATGCCCGCATGATCAATTTAACCGACGAAGCGACGCCAGATTTGCAAATTGACCGCAATTCGACGATGAAATCTGCACCTCATCAATAACTTCCCGAACAATAACCCCCTAAAATCGATAATACTCAAAGGACAACAACCATGAGCACAGACAACACCCCAGCCCGCCTCGTACCCGTAGAACGCCTCAAAGCCATCAGCAGCTTGATAGGTGAGGGGGCGGTGTTTGACGGTGGCTTTCAAAGTAGCAAAGACCTGGGCATCAAAGTTGACGGTAAGCTGATTGGCAACATCGTTTTTGAGCAAGG
The DNA here is from genome assembly GCA_043764955.1 of Polaromonas sp. Lineage (GTDB taxonomy): Bacteria > Pseudomonadota > Gammaproteobacteria > Burkholderiales > Burkholderiaceae_C > Aalborgiella. The sequence continues at coordinate 1,509 of JAYUJX010000149.1, read as the reverse complement.
CGGCGCCGTGCACATTGGCCCCACTGGTGTGGTGGAAAACACCTCGATTGAGGCAGATTACGTCTTCATCGAAGGCAAAGTCAAAGGCAGCATCGTGGCGCGTAAATCGCTAGAAATCACTGGTTCAGCCACCGTCATTGGTGATGCTTCTTATGACGCTTTGGTAGATGTGCACCCACGTGCACGCATTCGCGGCAAGTTGGAGTATCGTGGTGATGTGGATGCGGTTAATACGTAATAAATAGCAAATTTAACGAATTTGTCATTCCCGCGAAGGCGGGAATCCACGGTTCGAGAGCCGCAAAATAAAGTCATGGTTTCCCGCCTTCGCGGGAATGACGAAAGACTTCCGCCTTCGCGGGAATGACGAAATCGAGGTGGGCTACTTATTCCGTGTCTTCATCGCCCGCTCAACCTCGCGTTTGCCTTCGCGGTCTTTGATGGTGTCGCGTTTGTCGTGCTCGGCTTTGCCTTTGGCTAGCGCAATTTCACATTTCACCTTGCCGCCTTTCCAGTGCAGGTTCAGCGGCACCAGCGTGTAGCCTTTTTGTTCGGCCTTGACGATGAGCTTGTCAATCTGTTCACGGTGCAGCAGCAGTTTTTTGGTGCGTATATTGTCCGGGTTGACGTGGGTGGACGCGGTGTGCATCGGGTTGATCTGGCAGCCGATTAAAAACAGCTCGCTGTTGCGAATCACCACATAGCCATCCGTCAGCTGCACTTTGCCTTCGCGCAGCGACTTCACTTCCCAGCCTTCCAGCACCATGCCGCACTCAAAGCGCTCTTCAAAAAAGTAGTTATACGCAGCTTTTTTGTTGTCAGCAATACGGGTTTGAACAGGTTTGGCGTCCTTGGCTTTGCCAGCTTGCGGCTTGGGCTTGGTCGGCGGAGAAACGGGGGAGGATGCTTTGGCCATAGCTACTTAAATACTTGCGATAATCTAGTGATATAAATTGAGCGAATTTGCATTAAATTCAAAACCCATTTTCCATGAAATCCGTCCATAAGTCCGTCCTCATCTGGTACAGCGCTGAAGAAATGTTCAATTTAGTCACCGATGTGGACAAATATTCGCAGTTTCTACCGTGGTGCGACCACGCCAAGGTCATCAGCCTCACGCCTGAAGGCATGCAAGCCGAGGTTGGCATCGCCATGGGCGGGGTCCAGCAGAAGTTCACCACGCAAAACACCCACACCATCAACGACGCAGGCCGGAAAATCGCCATGAAATTGCTGAACGGCCCATTTTCAAACCTAGAAGGCACTTGGAACTTCACCCCCGTGGGCGATGCCGCACAGCGCGCTTGCAAAACGGAGTTACACCTCAAATATGGCTTCGACAACGCGGTTTTGGCGACCTTGGTGGGCCCTGTTTTCGACAAAATTGCCGCCAGTTTGGTCGATGCGTTTGTGAAGCGGGCGGATCAGGTTTATGGTTAATTCAAACTCTAAGCCATTGAAATCAAACACTATTTCAAATATGATTTCAGTCACTTTGGCCTATTCACC
>JAYUJX010000148.1:0-2044 GCA_043764955.1 Polaromonas sp. | reverse complement strand
ATGAGCTGAAACCATTTCAGCAAAATGGCGTGGCGTTCTTTGCCGGTTTTTAAGCGCCAAGCTTTCAAAGCAGTTTCTGCAGCTGCTATGGCTTTGGTAGCGTCTTCGGCAGTTAAGTTGCTGACTGTGGCTAGTTTTAAGTCTGTAGCAGGGTCATAGACACCGAATCTAGTCGAACTCGCAATCCATTCGCCGTTGATCAGGGCGTCAATTTTTAGTAAGCTGGGATCATTCAATAAAGCGAGAGGTGAGGTTTTCATATCGATTACGAGAGTGTTTAAAAAAAGTAGAATAAAAAATCCCCGCCCCAAGGGTCGGGGTATCAGATACCAGCGATACTATTCGGCTCACTTACGTTCGCCTTGTGAAGAGCGCCCCAAGGGGCGGGGAATATACCCACAGTGATTTAATCAGCGTTTCATCAGTAGGAATATCGACACATCTTCATTTCTACGAATACCACGATCACGGGGAACTCCCTCCTCGTCCTGCAACATAGAAGCCGTGATCATTTGAACTGACCTTTGCGCTGTGAATTTCCAGCATTTAGAGGGATCTTTCATCAGTGAGACTCGAAGGTGCGATCCTCTGCAACAACACAGTATGCTTGTCATGAGATGCAAGAGTGTATATACAGCGGCATGCACACTTCGCGCTCTCTACTGTCAGAAACTGTAATTGATGCCGATGCCCACCGCTTGCTGTGACTTGGCAGACTTGTAAGTCTTTTGACCCGCGCTTGCGTATATCTTGACCTTATTGTCCATCATATATTCTGCGCCCACACCGGCCATTTTGGTTGACTGAGAGTCATCAATCTGACCAAGATTGGCCATGAAACGGTACTTACCCATGCCGTAGCTTACTCCAACAGTCTTGGCGGTGTTGGTCGACACGGTCGTGCCTTTGTAGGATGTGCGGTCAACTGCTCCCATGACTTCAAGTGTTCCAACGGTGTATTTAGCTCCGAGGAAAGTTTCTTTATCACCATTGCTATTCTTGCTATTACCGAGCATCAAAGATACTGATCCCGCGTTGTAGGTCACGGCCAAGCCTAGGTTGTTCTCAGTTCCAGCACCGGCAGCCTTCGAGCTATTTTCGAAAGCTCCGCTGATGTGAGCTTGGAAGCCATTCACGACCGGGGAGGCGTAAAAAATACCATTGTTCAGTCGTCCATATTCAGCTGCAGGTTTACCAGTGGATTTGCTCGTGTTGCTGGTGCGGTCCGTAGCATAGTTCCAAGACCACAACTGCCATCCAGTTGACGCGATAGAGTCAAAGTTATAAAACGGATCATATGCCCAAGTGTTGTTAGCCATTACGTCAAGCGCTCTGCCCACCTTGATGCTTCCTAGAGTATCATTTTTGAGTCCGACCGTGGCCTCGCCGTGAAAAAATGGCTTTTTCGTATCACCCGGGTCATTGGCCTCGCCGGTCGACGGATCGTAACGAACGCTTAATTTGAAGTTGGCCTTGGTATCATTGCCTAAGTCGCGCTCGCCACTAATTGCGACGTTACTGCGGGAGATTGGGCCAATGTTATTGCTACCATCGTAATCCCTATACGCACCCAAATCTAAAGTCCCGGAGAACTTATAGCTGTTCAAGTTGGGGTCAGCGGCCATGGCCATGCTTGATATGCACAACGCAGCAAGCGGTAGGATACGGAAAATAGTTCTTTTTTGCATATTTTCTTCTTTCATAAATTTAAATAAGACCAAAAGTGATCTGCAATTGATAGTAGGTATTGATTGGTTGCCGCACAAGCCATTCAATTTGAGTAGTTGCTACTCTGGTTTTCCCTAAGGAATTTTGGCATTTCTTTCAAATACTCAGGAAAATCATCCGATCAATATTCTCCACAGCGTTATCCAGCCGAGATTTCCTCTTTTCAATCGGTACGGTATGAACCATTGTTTTGCCATAAACCATACTGGAGTTGGACTTGGAGTTGACCCTTTTTCACGGACACCTTATCGTTATGAAACAAGGAGTCCAAGATGCCAAGAAAGTACAACCCCAAACCGCCGTATCCAGCGCAATT
>JAYUJX010000147.1:0-7442 GCA_043764955.1 Polaromonas sp. | reverse complement strand
TGCCAAACAGGTCGCCCGACAACAGCAACACGCCAAGGCGGCTTGAATGCAGCCTAAAAATGCCCACCTCCGTTCGCCCTGAGCCTGTCGAAGGGCTTAGACAAGCTCTGCCCGAACGGGGTTTCTAAATTCTTCAAAACAAAAGTACAACATGAACACCAAAATTGATAGCAGCTTAGGCAATAATCACGTCGGCAATGCGCCAAAAGAGCCCCGTGAATGGCCGCTATGGGAGGTTTTCGTCCGCAGCAAGGCGGGCCTGGAACACAAGCACTGCGGCAGCCTGCACGCCGCCGATGCACCCATGGCGATCCAGCTGGCACGCGACGTCTACACCCGTCGCCAAGAGGGCGTAAGCATTTGGGTGGTGCCGTCCAGCAGCATCATGGCATCCGACCCCGCGCAAAAAGAAAGCTACTTTGACCCCATGGCCGACAAGGTCTACCGCCACCCCAGCTTTTACGAGCTGCCGGCGGCTGTGGATCACATGTGAGCGGAACCTAAAAAGAGATATTCATCATGAAAGCCTCGATCACCCCTTTTAACAACGCTCAAAACGACCCCAAGCTCCGCTACGTTCTGAGGCTGGCCGACACCTGCCTGATCCTCGCGCAGCGCTTGGGCGAATGGTGCGGCCACGCGCCGGCGCTGGAAGAAGACATCGCACTGACCAACATCGCACTCGATCTGGTCGGTCAATCTCGCCTGCTGTACGCGCTGGCGGGGCAACTCTGCGGCCCAAATAGTTATACAGAAGACCAGCTCGCCTTTTTACGCAATGAACGCGATTATTTGAATGTGACCTTGGTCGAATTGCCGAACGGCATCCGCAAAGGCAAAAACATCGGTTCAGGCAACGACTTCGCCTTCAGCATCCTGCGCGTGTTTGCGGTGGCGAGCTTCCTCAAACCGATCTGGCAGCGTTTGCAACTGTCGAACGACGCCGACCTGGCCGCCGTGGCTGGCAAGGCGCTGAAAGAAGTGCGCTACCACCAGCAGCATGCGGGCGACTGGGTGGTGCGCTTGGGTGACGGCACGGACGAATCGCACCGCCGCATGCAGGACGCCTTGAACCAGCTTTGGCCCTACACCACCGAGATGCTGACGAACGACGCAGTTGACGACGCCGCGCATGAGTCAGGTTTAGGCCCGCGCTTTGGCGATGTCAAAACCGACTGGCTGGCCGATGTGAACGCGGTACTCACGGCTGCCACGCTGCAAGCCCCCAAAGCGACCGCCTTTGTCAGCACCGGCAAAGCAGGTCGCCACAGCGAGCACATGGGCTTTTTGCTGGCCGACATGCAGTATCTGCAACGCAGTTTTCCGGGTGGTGTGTGGTGATTGCCTCTTCGTTATCAACAGCATTGACAACGGCCTACGCCTGGGAAGTCTTGCACACCGTGCTCGACCCCGAGGTACCGGTGGTGTCGATCTGCGATCTGGGTATCGTACGCAGCGTGGAGCTGAGCGGCGAGCATGGCTTGAACGTGGTGCTGACGCCGACTTACTCGGGCTGTCCCGCTACTGAATTGATAGCTATTGAGACAACAAATGCGCTGACCAAGGCCGGTTTTAACCCTGTAAATTTAACCACGGTACATGCGCCCGCTTGGACCAGTGACTGGATCAGCCCTGAAGGCCGCGACAAGCTGCGCCGCTACGGCATTGCGCCGCCAGGGCCGGTGATGCTGGGTCAAGACATAGCTCTGCGCTACATGCCGCAAGGCAGTGTGTCACTTCAAGCGGCCGTCGCGCTGGACTGCCCGCGCTGTGGCAGCAGCCACACCGAACGTTTGTCGGCTTTTGGCTCCACCGCGTGCAAGGCTTTGTATCGCTGCCTGGCCTGCCAAGAGCCGTTTGAGCACTTCAAGCCGTTTTAAAGCCATTTTGAAAAGTTTTAACTATCCATGAGTACCCATTTCCACGCCCTGCGCGTCAAAAGCATCACGCCAGACACCGACGAAGCCGTCATCGTGTCGTTCGACGTGCCCGCTGCGCTGCAACATGATTTTCAATTCACGCAAGGCCAGCACCTGACCCTGCGCACCGAATTGAACGGCCAAGAGCAGCGCCGCTCGTACTCGATCTGCTCAGGCGTGGACGATGGCGACTTGCGCATCGGCGTGCGCCACGTGACAGGCGGTTTGATGTCGAGTTGGCTCAACCAAAGCTTGAAAGCCGGCGAACAAATTGACGTTTTGCCCCCCGAAGGCCGATTTTTTGTACCGATTGATGCGTTCCAAGCACGTCATTACCTGGGCATCGCCGGCGGCAGCGGCATCACGCCGATTTTGGCCATCCTGAAAACCGTGCTGGCGCGCGAGCCGCTGTCCCGCTTTACCCTCATCTACGGCAACCGCCGCCAGGCCTCCACCATGTTCAAGGAAGAGCTGGAAGATCTGAAAAACCGCTATTTGACGCGTTTGACCCTGCACACCGTTTTTTCGCAGGAACACATGGATTCGCCGCTCTACAGCGGACGCTTGACGCAGGCCAAACTGGGCGAATTTTTAAACGTGTTGATTCAGCCGCAGCAACTGGACCACGTCTTTGTCTGCGGCCCGCATGGGTTCAACGACGAGGCAGGTGCGGCCTTGCTCGCGGCGGGCGTGCCGGCAGAGCATATTCACATCGAACGTTTTGGTATGCCTGTGGATGCAGCGGGCATGAAGGCAAAACCTGCCGCGCAGCCAGGTGATGCCCCGCAAGCCATCGTCCAGATCATCCGCGACGGCCTCTCCCGCGAGATCGCGTTCCGCACTGAGCATGGCAACGTGCTGGACGCGGCGGCGGCGGCTGGGCTGGAAGTGCCGTATTCCTGCAAATCGGGGGTGTGCTGCACCTGCCGCGCCAAGTTGATCCAAGGCAAGGTCCGCATGGACCGCAACTTTGCGCTGGAGCCACACGAGGTCGCCGCCGGTTTTGTGCTAACCTGCCAAGCCCATCCGCTCACCGAGCGGGTGGTGATTTCTTTCGACGAACGCTAACTAGAAAACTTATACCCACATGGCCAGAGGACGCGCCCCCGGTTACGACGCACAACGCGAGACCATTTTGGCCCAGGCGGCCGAGTTATTTGCGTGCCAGGGCTTTGTCGGCACCTCCATGAACGAGGTCGCCACCGCCTGCGGCATGTCCAAACCCGCGCTGTACCACTACGTGCGCGACAAATCGCAGCTGCTGTTTGAAATCGCCACCACCCACGTGGCGCGTTTGCATGCCTTGATTGATGAAGTTGCGCAGGGCGATGCCGTGCATCCACTGCCAGCCGATGCCACCGCCCATGTGCGCCGCCTGATTGAGCGCTTCGTGCTCGAATACGCCGGCGCGCGCCATGCGCATCGCGTGTTGACTGAAGATGTGAAGTTTTTAGAACCCGCCGACCAAGCCCGTGTTTTAGAGCTGCAGCGCCAAGTGGTCAGCTCGTTTGCGGACGCGATTGCGCAGGTGCGGCCTGAGCTGGTCGCTGCTGATTTGCACAAACCGCTGGCCATGTTGTTGTTTGGCATGATGAACTGGATGTTCACCTGGCTGCAGCCCGATGGCAAACTCTCACATGCCGATATGGCACCTGTGGTGGCGGATTTGTTTTTGGGTGGCTTGAGTGCCGTGAAAACATCAAATACTAGGGCGTAAAAAAACCCAGCCTGCTACAAGCAAACTGGGTCCGTTTTAAACTTTTATTAAAGTTTATGTACGCAGATGCCAATTGACACCTTCTGGCGTGTCGTCTACAGCGCGCATGATGTCTGCCATCAAACGCCTGTCGCGGCGGGCATATTCCCACATTTTTTCGTCTTGAATGCGTGCTTTGCGGCGCGCAGTCCAAGCGGCGTATAGCGCGCTGCCGTCAAAGTTTTTCACGCTTACAACTGCGCGGCGGATTGGGCTAGCTGCCAACGCCAATGCGGCGAATGCAACGGTCCACAAAGCCATCCAAGCGGCGAGCAAGTGGCCATCTGCCCACGTGTCGATCAGCTGGTTAGCAGCCAAAATCAAGCCAGACACAACGGCTGCGAGCAAAAACGTCGCTACGCTGCGTGCGCCAGTCATCTTATGGAACACCACTTCGGCGCTGTCTAAAGCCTCGCCAATACGCTCAATGCCTTCGTGGTGAGTAGGGTAGTTAGGTTGTACAAAACTAGTCATGGTATTTCTCTCTTTCTTTGATTGCACACTTACTAAGAACATAGCTTCAACTTGCGCAATGTCCGAATCATAGGGTAAATACTAGTGTTGCTCCACTTTATATTAGTGATGCTGTATATTCACCATAGTGATTAATTCAACGCCCAAAATAGCCAATCAACCCAACTTCAGAACTCTGGACCTCAATTTGCTGCGGGTCTTCGACGAAGTCATGGCTGAACGCAGTCTGACCAAAGCCGCACACAACCTGGCGCTGACGCAGCCAGCCGTCAGCAATGCCATGCGCCGTCTGCGCGAAACGTTGGGTGACGATTTGGTACGCCGCAGCGGCCAAGGGCTAGAGCCCACACCCCGTGCCAACGCCCTGTGGCCCGCCGTGCGCGAAGCCTTGCGGCAGTTGCAAGAAACCCTGGTTCCCAGCCCGTTTGACCCAGCCACCTCCACCGACACCTTTGTTTTAGCCATGGCTGACGCTACCGCGTCAGCGTTGATACCGGGCTTGCTCAACATTGCAGCGCTTGAAGCCCCAAGTGCATGCCTGCGCGTTGTACCGCTGTCTACGCGCGACCCAAGAGCTCTGTTAGATGCCGAAACAGCTGACTTGGCTATTGGCCTCTTTCCCAACGTCTTGGCCGACTTGACTGCCAGCGCCCAGTCTGGCGGTGCCGTCAGCTTTGCACACCAGCGGCTATATGACGGAGAATATGCCTGCGTCATGCGCGCTGGCAACCCACTGGCGCAAGGCCCGCTGACGCTGAACCGCTTTTGCGCTGCCCGCCACATGCTGGTCAGCTTTTCAGGGAAACCCTTTGGTTTTGTGGACGAAGCCTTGAGCAGCCTACAGCGACAGCGCCGCATTGTGCTGACCGTGAACCAGTTTTTCACGGCTGCTCGCGTTGTCGCCCAATCTGACCTGCTCACCGTGCTTCCCCGCCATTTTGTCGGCCAAGCAGATGTTGGCAACGAGTTGGTGATACGCGCCCTGCCCTTTGAGATGCCCGTTGTTCACGTTGATGCTATGTGGCACAAACGCCAACACCACAACAGCGCCCACCAGTGGCTGCGCAGCGCGATTGCGGTGTCGGCGAAGCTGGCATTTGCAGAAAATTAGGGCGTAGTGAGCATCATAGGTGTGACTGTTACCCGCACATCAAGCACCTGCTCTCCACCACCCAGAACGATGCCACGCATGGGGGTCACATCACTGAAATCTCGACCCCAACCCAAAGTAATATGATCGCACTGTACTAGACAACGATTGGTAGGGTCAAAATCAATCCAGCCTAGGCTCGGGCAAAAGACCGACACCCAGGCATGAGAAGCATCTGCACCAATCATGCGCGCCTCTCCCTCTGGCGGATGCGTCAGTATGTACCCACTGACATAGCGTATTGGCAAACCCAGACTTCTCAGGCAACCAATCATCAGGTGCGCAAAGTCTTGACAGACACCACGACGACCTTTCAGCACTTGCTCTAGCGGCGTTGAAATCTCAGTCGCTGTATCGTCGAAATCAAAATCATCAAAAATTCGATGTGTTAAATCGAGTGCAGCATCGAGCAGCGGCCTGCGCTGTGTGTAGCTGATTCGTGCGTAGTCTTCCAGCCCAGCACTGCAAACCACATGCGGCGAGGCATATAAATAGCGGCAAGCGTCCAACGCAGCGGGATCTTGATCTTGCGGCATAGCGTCGCGCAAAGTTTCCCACGGTAATGTCCTCTTGATCTGCTCAAGATCGTAGCGCGCGGCGAGCACAACGGTAGATTCAGCATGTACCAACAGCTTGTTGTGCGGCGCGGTGATCACGATATGTTTGGTGCTATTTCCGAAATAATCTGTTCTCTCAACACCGTTGTCCTCAACCGGGTCAGACCATATAGCGTGCAACTCGGTTTGTTGGTAGAGGAACGATCGAGGCGTCATGTGAACATATTGCTGCGACAGCGTGACCACACTTTGATAACCATAGCTAGTTTCATGCACGACACGATATCGTCTGCAAGGAGTGCCCTTCATTTTCAAGTCACTCATGCTGTCTGCTGCTTGATTGGCTGGTTGCCGGTGTAGCTGAAAAACTGCACACTGATGCTTTCTGAGATCTCTTCGCTGGCAATTTGAATACGGGACAACAGATCAATTAACCGAGCATTGCCGCAGTAAAAATCGGTGTCCGGAACCAATGAAAATACTTCTTCTTTTAAAGTTGCTAATTGCTTGTCCCCGAAGGCACCATAAGAACGTTTAATTTTGTTCAGGCTTTGAACGATGCCGTCAAGTTGAAACACGATTGAGCGTGGGTTGCTTTCGTCCAACAACAAGAGATCTAGAACTGGCAGCCATTCTGGTTGTGCGCGATACCTTGCACGGTACGTGACTGCACTGTCTGATAACTCCAGTAACCAATCTAGCCGGCTGTTTGAATGCATGGCTAGAGCGCGTTGCAACACCAAGCTTTGAAACTGAAGCCGCTCCAAACGCCGCCCCATCGAGAGGAAACGCCAACCTAAATCTCGTGTCATGCCATCCAATGCGAACCCAGACAAGGTCATGATGGAGGCCGCCGCCTCGTCAAGCAAGCTCATTGCTTCCGACTGAGTAAGCTTATGGTTGTTGTCAGCTTCCAACTGCACCATGCGGTTTAAGGCGCACCAGTTGTCGATCGAAAAGCGATCTTGCAAATTACCAGCTGTTTTATACAGTTGTTGTCTCTGTTTAGCTAATCCAGGTACTTCGGGCGAGACTGCAGACCTTAAAAGTATGGTTTCAATCTGTTCATCCGTCAAACTCACGCCTTGTCGTCTGAGTAAACTTTGACTCTGGTTTTGCTTTGTTTCTTGCTCTTGTGACTGGCCACTAAACTTATCTAAAACAAGTGGTTCGGATTTAATGATGTGAAACCACATGCACAGCTTGACAAGCGTTGGCCATTCGTCGCTCCGACTTTCTGGCTCGATCGTGAATAAAACACCCAAGGCGGCCCGCAGCAAGCGGACAATATTGTCGCAACGCTCTGTATGACGACCAAACCAAAACAGGTTTTCTGCCACCCGACTGGACAAATGCGTGTCATCGCGAATCAAATCGCGGCTGGTAATGGTGCGCTTTAATGTACTGAGTGCGTCAGCATGTGCACTAGACTGCACCCAAGTATCTTTGCTACCGCCACCACGTTGCATGGTGATGATGCGCGCATCCGAACCTGTTGCAACCCGAGTCAGCCCGCCCGGCATCACCACATAGCCGTTTGGTGTGGCGCAGGCATAAACCCTCAGCCCAATAGCACGAGCACTCAA
>JAYUJX010000146.1:0-2050 GCA_043764955.1 Polaromonas sp. | reverse complement strand
GCCCGCGCCGCCGTGGCGGAGCAGTTGACGCTGGTCAGCACGCCGATGTAGTTGCGCGTCGCCACCCGGCCGTCGGGGCGCTTGATGCCCATGAAGGTGGCTTCCCGCTTGGTGGGCTCGGGTTTGACATCCGCACCAAAGGCGTAATCGCGCTCAAAATCACCCTTGTTCGCGCCCATGTCCAGGTTGTGGGTATGCACGTGTTCACCGGCGGCGATGGGTTTGCTGGCAAAGCCGATGATCTGGTTGTAGCGGCGCACCGGCTCGCCTGTCGCCATGGCGTGGGTGGCGATTTTATGGCCCGGTGGGATCAAGCCTTTGACAGTGACATCCTCAATAACCGTGCCACCGAGGAGTTGGGCACGGGCGATCAAGACGTCGTCGGCTGCATGGAGGCGGATATATGTATTCATTGGAGACATCCTTTTACTCAAAACTTGTCATTCCCGCGAAGGCGGGAATCTATGGTGGCGCATGTGGATTCCCGCCTTCGTGGGAATGACGGTTCTATATTGAGAGTCATCTAGGTTTGGCTTTCTTCTCAGGCAAAACCGTTGCCTTGCGCCAGCTGGCGCTGAAGCGGGCGTGTGATTTGTCCATGTGGGCATGCATCGCTGTCCGCGCAGCAGCCGCGTCGTGTGCTTGGATGGCTTCCAGAATGGCGCTGTGCTCGGCGATAGCGGCTTGCCAGGATTGCAGGGTCTCAAAATAGCCGACCAGGCGCTCAAAAATCGGGCCCCGGCGCGAATCCCAGAAGCTTTGTACGGTGTCAATCAACACCTCGTTGCCGCTGGCTTGGACGATGGCGCTGTGAAAAGCGCGGTCGCCGTCCAGCGGTAGTACGCCGGCGGCGGCCTCGGTTTGCATCATACACAGGGCTTTGCCCATGGCGTCGATGTCTTTGCGTTTGGCTTGCAGTGCGGCGATGGCCGCCGTTTCACCCTCCACCACGCGGCGGGCGCGGATCAATTCCAGCGGGCCCCATTCAGCACTTAATTCCACATTTGAATTTGGTTTATTTTCAATCACGAATATGCCACTAGTCACCGTATTTATTGCCTGAGAAGCTATGTTATTTATAGCGTTAATATTTGCATTAATTTTGCTTCTATCCAGCACATAAATGCCCGAACCGGTGCGCACTTCAACCCAGCCTTCCACCTCCAAAGCGATCAGAGCCTCACGCACCGATGAGCGGCTGACACTGAGCTGCTTGGACAAATCACGCTCTGCCGGCAGACGGCTGCCGACGGCAAATTCACCCGAGAGCATGCCCGTGCGCAATTGCTCGGCAATTTGGCGGTACAGGCGCTGGGGTTCGACGGCAATCAAAGGCATGTATTCATTTTACGCGAATTGGCCGAATGGTCAGACCAATTTAAACTAGAATCTGCATAGCCACATTTTTTATTTTATTTTTGGAGTACGCATGACACAGCTCAGATTGGCCAACAAAACCGCCCTGGTGACCGCCGCTGGCCAAGGCATCGGCCGCGCCAGCGCCATCGCCATGGCGCAAGCCGGCGCGCAGGTGTGCGCCACCGACCTGAACCCCGCTTTGCTGGAATCGCTCAAAGGCATCCCCGGTATCACCACGCAAGTGCTGGATGTGATGGACAAAGCCGCTATCCAGCGCGTGGTGGCGTCATTGCCAAAACTGAATGTGCTGTTCAACTGCGCGGGGTTTGTGCACCACGGCGCGATTGATGTCGCGCAGGACAAAGACTGGGATTTTGCCTTTGATTTGAACGTGCGCTCGCAATTTTGGGCGATTCAGGCCGCCCTGCCGGTGATGCTGAAAAACGGCGGCGGCTCCATCATCAACATGGCCAGCATCGTCAGTGTGCGTGGGCTACCCAACCGCTTTATCTACGGCGCGTCCAAAGCGGCGGTGATCGGCTTGACCAAAAGCGTGGCGATCGACTACGTCAAACAAAATATCCGCTGCAATTGCCTGTGCCCCGGCACGGTGGACACACCTTCATTAGGCGACCGCATCAACGCTTTTGAAGACCCGGTGGCAGCACGCAAAAACTTCATCGACCGCCAA
>JAYUJX010000145.1:0-7447 GCA_043764955.1 Polaromonas sp. | reverse complement strand
GGCAGCTATGACTTCCTCCATGCCGTCACTTTCAACATCAGTGACAGCAAGATTGAAGCCTCGCGTGGCTAATTCCACAACAATACCTGCACCAATGCCCCGGCGACCACCTGTAACTACAGCGAGAGGGCGAGTTTGGCTTATTGACATAAAGTTTCCTTGATGAAATTCCCAACCCTTAAGCCTTGTGCGGCAACAGTTAATGCTGGATTTACAGCTGCCGAGGAGGGAAAAAAGCTAGAGTCCACAACAAAAAGGTTGTCATGATCCCAAGCCTTGCAATATGAATCAAGCGCAGAAGTTACTGGATCACCTCCAAAACGGATAGTCCCACATTGATGCGAAACAACATCAGTCCCAAAGGATTTAGACAATACGATAGGGTAGCCCGTGGCTCGAAGTATGCTTTTGCATTTATCTACCCAGCGATAGTGACTTTGCATATTGCTACGATGCCAATGAAGATTTATAGCGCCATCCGAGCGAATCGTTACGCGGCTATCTGGATGCGGTAAGTCTTCACTCTGAGCATACCAATCTACACTGCGCTCAGCCAGCGCAGTACGCATAAATTTGGGCATGCTACCCAAAGCACCTCTCAACATAGGTTCTTTGATTTTTCCCAATAGTTGCAGACTACCCATAGGAAAATCGCTCTCGTTTTCTCCAAAATAGTAGTCATGGACAGCTAAGGTCTTAGGAAACTTTGTATTGTTTATCTTAAAAGGGTGAATGGCCATCAATGCGCTTGTGTTGTGGGTCATGTAATGGCGTCCCACGACATCTGAACTGTTTGCCAAACCTCGCGGATTGCGACTATTGGCTGACCGAAGCAACAATGCGGCTGAATTGATGGCACCGGCACTGAGAACAAACGTGTTGGCCACTATGCGCTCGAGCTTTCCATTGATATTTACAAAAGCTGCGACTATTTTTCGACCTGATTCATCGGTTTCCAATCGTTCGACCATCGCACTCGTAAGCAACTCGACATTGTCGCTTTTGCAAGCTGGTTCAATTAATTTGGTTTCCGCATCACCTTTGGCGTTGATTTTGCAGGGGAATGCATCGCAGTTAGCACAGCGCTGGCAACGCCCCTGTGGTCCGTAGTCCACCGCACTCGGCATAGGGAATGGCTGTAAACCCTGTGCACGCAATTTGGTCGCAATTTGATCAATGACAGGCTCATGTGGAATAGGGCCGTGGGCGTAGCCAGTGCTGCGCGGTGGATCACTTGGATCGATGCCCGCTTGTCCTCGAACGCCAAACTGCTTTTCTGCTTTTCCATACCATGGCTCAAGATCGTCGTAACGAATAGGCCAAGCTGGCGATACGCCTTCTGCATGGGCTAATGCCTCAAAATCCTTTTCCCGAAATCGAAACATGGCAGTGCCATAAAACTTTGTATTGCCACCAACGAAATAAAACATTCCCGGTAGGAACGGTCTATCATCAGCCCACCAAGTTTCTTTGGTACGGTATCTATGCTCACAAAATATAGCTTCTGGATCCCAGTTTTCCTCTTCTCGAGGTAGGACAGGTCCTCTTTCCAAAATAAGTACCTTCGCCCTTGTTCCTGCTAGTTGTAGCGCAATTGAGCCGCCGCCTACACCAGAACCAATAATCACGACATCATAAGATTTCACAACAATTTCCTAGACAATTAAATTATCAGTCTTTGGATCAAAACAAACTAATTTTGAAAGATCAACAGTAAATTTCGTTTCTTCTCCAATCGTGAATGAAATATCTGGATCAAGCGTGGCTGTAAATTCACTTCCTCCGAAATCGAGTATTGCGAGCGTCTCAGCACCGGTAGGCTCAGTCACGACAATTTTTGCAACAAATGAGCGTTCGGTATCTTTACTTTTTCCTGTTGTAGGTAAATTGATTGTCTCTGGACGAATCCCAGCAATCACCACCTGCCCCAAATGACTACGTAAATATGCAAATTGATCAGGCAGTGTCAACACAATTGAGGCAGAATTTTCATTTTGAAATTCCAGTGCAAGCGCACCTGCTCGGTCAATGACACGAGCTTTGGCAAGATTCATTCTTGGTGAACCCATAAACCCAGCTACGAATGTGTTGGTCGGTCGGTTGTAGACCTCAGATGGTGTTCCCAATTGTTGAACAACGCCGTTCTTCATCACTGCAATTCGTGTCGCTAAGGTCATCGCTTCGATTTGATCATGCGTCACATATACGATTGTCGCTTTGAGTCGTTGATGTAACTTCTTGATTTCAGTGCGCATATCGAGTCGAAGTTGCGCATCCAAATTCGACAAAGGCTCATCGAATAGGTACAACTTTGGCTCTCTTGCTAGTGCACGCCCAATGGCGACGCGTTGACGCTGTCCACCAGACAATTGCCTTGGCTTACGCTCCAAGAGATGTTCAATTTGCAAAAGTTTAGCAACACTTTTGACACGCTCATCCCGCAAGGATTTTTCAACTTTACGCATTTGTAACGGAAACTCAATATTACGAGCAACCGTCATGTTAGGATAAAGTGCATAAGACTGAAACACCATGGAAATATTCCGTTCGGCAGGTGCTACTTGTGTGATGTCTTGGCCATCAAGTTTTAAAAGTCCACCAGAAGGTTCTTCAAGTCCCGCGATGATGTTCATCAGCGTACTTTTACCGCATCCGCTTGGACCTACCAAAACGAGAAACTCTCCGTCAGCTAAAGATATAGAGACATCATGCAGTATTTTTACCGAATCAAAGCTCTTTTGAATACTTACCAAATCGAGTGAAGACATTATTTACCCCTTAACTGAACCGGCCATAAGCCCGCGTACAAAATATTTACCAGAAACCAAATACACCACCAACGTAGGTATGGCAGCAATGAACGCTCCAGCAAAATGAACGTTGTATTCCTTCACGCCAGTAGAACTGTTTACCAAATTATTCAGTGCGACGGTGAGCGGATATGACGTGAAGTCGCTAAATGAAGCACCAAACAGGAACTCATTCCAAATATTGGTGAACTGCCAGATCACGGTTACCACGATGATGGGTGCACTGTTGGGAAGTAAGATTCTCCCGAGAACACCAAAGAAGCCTGCACCATCCATGCGTGCTGAACGCACTAACTCATTTGGGAACGCAGCGTAGTAATTACGAAAAAACAGTGTTGTAAAGCCTATTCCATAGACTGAGTTCACAAAAATCAAACCTTTTACCGTGCCAGCAAGTCCAAGGACGCCAAGCGTTTTAGCCATTGGAATCAGTACAATCTGATATGGAATAAAAACTGAGAAAAGCATCGAAGCAAATAAAACTTCAGAAAATCGAAATTTGAACTGCGTCAAAATATAACCGTTCAAAGCACCAATCAGCGTCGAGATGATCACCGCTGGTATCACCAAGAGAAACGAATTAATAAAGTAAGGCTTTAGTCCTGTAGCTTCAACACCAATCTGGGCTTTACTCCAAGCCATCAGCCATGGCTCAACAGTCCAAGCTATCGGTAATGCCATCAGATTTCCGTTACGGATTTCTTCTAATGGTTTTAACGAATTCACAATCATCACGTAAATTGGCATGACAAACGCAATCGCCAAAACAATCAAAATCATGTAGAGCGTGAAACGTGCCGCTATCGAGGTAAGTGACTTATGCATGTTTAGCCTTTCGTAGCTCGCTATAAAGATAGGGCAGCACCACGACACTAATACCCAGCAGCATCAGTACAGAACTAGCTGCACCTACTGCCATTTCATTCCGTGTAAATGTGTATTGGTACATGAATACTGAGGGTAGCCATGTTGACCGTCCTGGCCCTCCATTTGTTAGCGCAATGACCAAGTCATAGGACTTGATAGCCATGTGTGCCAGTATCACAAATGCCGAAATAAATACCGGACCCAGCTGTGGAACGATGACGTACAGATATATCTGCCAAGTTTTTGCACCATCAAGTCTAGCTGCATTCACTTGTTCGTTGTCCACGCCGCGTAGTCCTGCGAGGAACATGGCCATGACAAATCCCGTGGTTTGCCATACTGCAGCAATCACTACGCAATAGATTGCCATTTCTGATGATTTAATCCAACCGAAAGAAAAATCAGTCCACCCCCATGTATGCAGCGTATGTTCCAGACCAACACCTGGGTCGAGTAGCCATTTCCATGCCGTTCCCGTCACGATAAATGATAGTGCCATGGGGTATAAGAAAATAGAGCGAAAACCACTTTCCAGACGCACTTTTTGATCGATCAGGATAGCCATTGCTAAGCCAGCGATCATCGCGATCACAATATAGAGACTCGCAAATACCCATAAGTTAGCCAGTGAGACATCCCAGTTTTCGAGATTGAAAAGACGTTTATAGGCAGCGTTGCCTTCCCATTGCAAAACAGGCAGGATTGTGGAAGAAGTAAAGGATAAGTACGTCGTAAACATGATGTATCCGTAGACACATACAAGCACGAGTAATGCACTTGGCGTAATGAGTAGCTTGGGAAGCCAACCTGCTTTCATGGGAATATCTCCATTTTGTAAACGTAGTGCTAAGGTGTCTTCGCACTACAAATTTATTCTCTAGTTAAATCAATTCTTCGCAGCAACAACCATTTCAGCAACCGCTTTCTTGGCATCAATCTGCCCATTAAATTGACGAGTAATTACGTCATAAAAAGCATTTTTTATTGCTGTAGGTGCTGCATGACCGTGAGCCATCGATCCAACCAACGTGTTGTTTTTACTAGCAGCTGATAGTTCTTTGATTGCTAATTTGCCACAGATATCGAAGTCTGCGTCGGATACGTCTGTGCGAGCCGGGATAGAACCTTTTAACACGTTAAAGTTAGACTGCACCTTTGGATCGAAACTCGCACTTGCCATTGCATTTTGCGACTCGGACTTATCAGCAGCTACTTTGAACATAGCAAATTGATTCGATAAAAAAGAAACACTGCCCTGAGTGCCTGGCAAAGGAAAGCACGAGTAGTCTTTTCCAGGCTCTTTTTTAGCATTACTAAATTCGCCTTTAGCCCAATCGCCCATGATCTGGAACCCTGCCTTACCGCTGATCACCATGCCTGATGCAACATTCCAATCACGACCCGAAAAGTCTTTATCAACTAATTTCCGAAGTTGACCCATGCGAGTAAAGACTTTTTCCATCGTGGCTGATCCTAGATATGTTGGATCTAGCTCAATCAATGCTTTTCTGTAAAAGTCTGCACCACCTGTAGCCAACACAACACTGTCGAATACCGTAGCTTCCTGCCACGGTTGACCGCCATGCGCCAATGCAACATAGCCAGCTTTCTGAACCTTCTCGGCAGCAGCAATAAATTCATCCCAAGTCTTCAACTCGCCAGTCACCCCAGACTTTGTCAAAACATCTTTGTTTGCCCAGACCCAGTTGATAGAGTGAATTGCTAGAGGAGCTGCAACCCATTTGCCATCGTATTTTGTGAAGCGTTGTACGGCTGAGGGTACTGATTTGTCCCAATTTTCTTTCTTAGCAAGTGGACTAAGGTCTGTCAACATTCCCTGCTTCGCCCAATCAGTTAGGTCATACCCCATCAGCATCACAGCCGCAGGCGGATTTCCAGAAGTGACACGTGCGCGCAAGGTTGTCATCGCTTGTTCACCGCCACCACCCGATACAGGCATGTCATTCCATTTGATCCCTTGCTTGTCAAGATTTGATTTGAGAACATTGAGCGCTGCAGCTTCCCCCCCTGAGGTCCAAAAGTGCAATACTTCAACTGATTTTTGCGCGTGCACTTGAGTGCTTGCTAAAGCCACTACGACCAGTGACACTAGTGTCTTTTTCATTTTCAACTCCATTTATTTTTAATTTATCTACTCAATACCAAATCTCTTTAATTGGCGCGACCACCGAGTCGCGCCAATTTCTTTAGTTTTTAGCTGCAGATGCCATCTCAGATGCTGCTTTCTTGGCATCAATCTGTCCATTGAACTGACGTGTAATCACGTCATAGAAGGCATTTTTGATCGAAGCAGGAACGGCATGACCATGCGCCAAAGAACCTACCAGGCGATTGCTTTTATTTGCCTCTGCCAAGTCTTTGATTGCTTTTTTACCGCAATCATCAAATGCCGTATCAGGCACATCACTTCGCGCTGGAGCAGAACCTTTTACGACATTGAATGCCGATTGAAAGCCTGGATCCAAAATAGCAGTCGCTAATTTGTTTTGTGCGCTTGTCTTGTCAGCACCAACTTTGAAAAGTGCAAACTGATCAGCATTGAAGGTAACTGTGCCTTGTGTACCAGGAACACGGAAACATGCAAAGTCTTTCATCGCCACTTTTTTCGCGCTAACAAATTCCCCTTTAGCCCAGTCACCCATAATTTGAAAACCAGCCTTGCCGCTAATAACCATACCACTTGCAACGTTCCAATCACGACCCGAAAAATCTTTATCCACGTATTTACGCAGTTGCGCCATGCGATTAAAGGTCTTAACCATGTTGTCGGAATTCAGTGCTTTTGGATCAAGGTCGATAAACGCTTTCTTGTAGAAATCCAATCCACCGGCTGATAGCGCAACGCCATCAAAAACGGTTGCTTCTTGCCAAGGCTGACCACCGTGAGCCAGCGCAACAAATCCAGCTTTTTGCACTTTATCTAAAGCAGCGATAAACTCATCCCAAGTTTTTGGCTCAGTTGTCACGCCCGCCTTAGACAAAACCTCCTTGTTAGCCCAAACCCAATTGGTAGAGTGAACGTTAACAGGAGCAGCAACCCATTTGCCATCGTATTTAGAGAATCTTTGAAGTGCTTGTGGCACCGTTTTATCCCAACCTTCTTTGGTAGCGACAGCATTTAAATCTGTAAGTACGCCTTGTTTTGCCCAGTCTTGAATATCAAAGCCCAGCATTTGTACAGCTGTTGGTGGATTTCCCGCAGTGACTCGCGCACGTACAGTCGTCATCGCTTGTTCACCGCCACCACCCGCTACTGGCATATCATTCCACTTGATGCCCTGTTTTTCAAGATTACCCTTGAGAACCCCGAGGGCAGCCGCTTCGCCACCTGAAGTCCACCAATGTAAAACCTCAACAGCTTCTTGTGCCATCACGGGTGCCGCAAATGCTGCAGCGATTGCTAAACTTATTACCTGCTTTTTCATGTCTCATCTCCAGTTAAGAAAGTTGCGTGTCGACTCGCGACACTTGGTGGTTGCCACAAAGTGGCCGTTATCATTTGAACTGACTTCAATTCAAACAAATTCTTCTGTTTTTCTGCGTTAGCGCTTGACGTACCAATCGGAACGTGACCCTAAGTGCATGTGCAATGTTTTAGTTTCGGTGTAGTCTTCCGTCGCAAATCGTCCAAGCTCACGACCTATACCACTTTCACGATAACCGCCGAAAGGTAACTCTGCGTGACCTTCTAAGAAGGTATTGATCCAGATCGTTCCCGCTTTGATTTTGCGTGCTGCAGCAAGGCAAGT
>JAYUJX010000144.1:0-2051 GCA_043764955.1 Polaromonas sp. | reverse complement strand
TATGGGTGTACTACTCCGCGCAGATTTTTCTGTTGGGCGCTGAATACACCTGGGTATATGCTAATCGGCATGGATCGCGCGTGCCAATGCCGAACTTGGCCACAAGCGCACCAGTGCCGAGCCGCCAGTCGGTATGAGTGACGCAATCAAATAACTAGTTACAGTTTGACGTCTTTTAAGTCTTTTTTGCAGCCTCAGACATCGCCTTTGCTATCCCACGCAAAATATGAATCTCCTCTGGGCTGAGCGCCGCACGGTTAAACAACTGATTCAACCGTGGCATCAGCTTCTTTGGCGCAGCGGGGTCAAGAAAACCAATATCGGCGAGGGATTTCTCCCAATGTTGCAGCATGCCGGTGACTTGGGCGGCGTCGGCTAGCTCCCTTATTTCCGTTCGTCCTGAGCTTGTCGAAGGATTCAAGGCTTCGACAGGCTCAGCCCGAACGGAATCCACGAAACCGCCCAAAGTCAAACGCCATTCATAGGCAATCAACTGAATCGCCGCACCCAGATTGAGCGAGCCAAATTTCGGATTCGTCGGGATGCTCAGCGCCACGTTGCAGCGGTACACATCGTCGTTTGCCATGCCAAAGCGCTCGGAACCGAACAAAAAACCCATGCCAGAAGCAGGCTCAGTCAACTCGATATTTTTAAGGAGATAATCAGGCTCTATCCGTCGTATTTGTTGCCTGAACAGCTCATCTTTTAATAGCAATTCAAAGTGTTCACGTGGTCCGCGAGTCGGTGGGCCAAAGTCGCGCGGAGTCATCGCTGTGGCGCACAAGTGGGTCATGCCGTCCAGCGCTTCGTCCAGCGTTTCCACGATGCGGGCATTGTTCAGCACATCCAACGCCCCACTGGCTCGCTGAATCGTCTCCTCCCGCCGCAGCACATTCGCCCAACGCGGGGCAACCAGCACCATGTCGGTAAAGCCCATGGTTTTCATAGCGCGGGCGGCAGCACCCACATTGCCGGCGTGGCTGGTGTTTATTAGGATGAAGCGGGTTTTCATGGCGGAATTTGCAGCCTAAATAGGCGGTTAAAATAGCATTATTGTATTTTTGCTTGCAAAGTACGCACAATCCGCCATCGCTGCGGTTTTTTTTAAGCTCTTCACTACAACTTATGTCGCCCAATCTACACCCCATGATCAACGTGGCCGTCAAGGCTGCCCGTGCTGCCGGCTCTCTTATTAACCGCGCTGCGCTGGATATTGAGTCTGTGCGTGTCTCTAGCAAGCAAGTCAACGACTTTGTGACCGAGGTCGATGTGGCTTGTGAAAAAACCATCATTGAGACGCTGCTCACAGCCTACCCAGGCCATGGTATTTGGGCGGAAGAGTCTGGCACCGAACACGGTGCGCAAGACTCTGAGTTTGTATGGATCATCGACCCGCTGGACGGCACTACCAATTTCATCCACGGCCTGCCCGTGTACTGCGTCAGCATCGCTTTGGCGGTGAAAGGCAAAATCGAGCAGGCTGTCGTTTACGACCCCACCCGCAACGACCTGTTCACCGCCACCAAAGGTCGTGGCGCGTACATGAACGACAGACGCATCCGCGTGAGCAAGCGCATCCATATGGAAGAATGCCTGATCTCCACCGGCTTTCCCTACCGTGCGGGCGACAACCTGCCCAAGTACCTGCAAATGCTGGGCGACATCATGCCCCGCTGCGCCGGTGTACGCCGCCCCGGCGCTGCGGCGCTGGACCTGGCCTACGTGGCCGCTGGTTTCACTGATGGCTTTTTTGAATCGAATTTGAAGCCGTGGGATGTGGCGGCTGGGTCGTTGCTGATACAAGAAGCCGGCGGTTTGGTTGGCAACTTCTCTGGCGAAGCTGACTTTTTGGAAAATGGTGAATGTATGGCTGCCACACCGCGTATTTACGCGCAGATGGCGACATTGTTGGGCAAATACAGCCAATTTGCATCTGCAGGTGAAAAAGCCGGCGTACGAGAATCTCTGCGACTGAAGCGCTCTGCAACTTAATTCGGTAGCCCAAGGTGAGCGCTGACATCAGCAACCACACCCCCATGATGCAGCAGTAC
>JAYUJX010000143.1:0-2053 GCA_043764955.1 Polaromonas sp. | reverse complement strand
GGCGAATATGTGCAAGCGCATCAAAAGCTTGCCATGAAGCTTGTAGATTAGGCAAATTTAATTGAGTTTGTACAGTTTGCATATTATGTTTTCCCCTGTCTGTAGAGTTTGTTCCAGTCGTCATACTCGCGATGCGTCATGACTTGGTGAACATAAACTCTTTTGAAGCCGTACCTAACGATGACGACCAATCGAAAGTTATTGCCTGCGATATTAAAAATTGTGTACGGTGCGACGTAATCTGTACTGTTAAAGTATTCGCGTAGGTGATTGAAATCTCTAAATTCGGTGTTTTCAACGACGGTATGCCACTCGCGCAGCATGCTTTCAGCGTTCGGATGCTTCAGCCAGAATTGGCGAAGCATCTTGATGGAGATCACATGCATGGTTAATTATATCAAATTGATATCTTTTCGTCAATGAACTGTATCATTCCCAGGCAAATACCCCAAATCTGATTGCAATTTAAAGAAACCTGACCCGCAAGTGCCAGTACCGATTTCGTCTAGGGTGGCTTCGCGGACGCCGATTACTTTTAAATGTAGGCGGATGGCGATGCCGGCCAGGGGGTGGTTGCCGTCTAGGACGACGTGCTCGGGGTAGACGTCTGTGACGACGTAGATGGCGTCTTTGGGCAGGTCGGGGTTGCTGCCGGCGGGTAGGGCGCTGCCTTCGAAGGTGAGGCCTTCTTCTAAGTCTTTGGGGAAATTGGCGCGGGGCTCCAAGAAGATGAGCTGGTCGTTGAAGTCGCCAAAGGCTTCTTCGGGCTCCAAGTGCAGGTCTAGTTTGTCGCCAGCGCGGTGGCCTTGCAGGGCTTCTTGCACTTTTTCCAGCAGGTCAGTGCCGCCGACTAAAAACTCAACCGGTTCGTCTAAAACGTCCAATTCTTCGCCCAGGGTGTCTTTCAGCGTCCAGGTGAGGGCAACGACGCATTGTTTTGTGATTTCCATAGGACAATTGTCGCATGACTGAATCTGCTCCTAAAACTCCACATTTAACATCTCTTTTGAATATTGTTCCGCCAAATCTGCCGCTGCAACTGCTGGGAGGCATCACGCCCGCCGAGTTCATGAGCAAATATTGGCAGAAAAAGCCGCTGTTGATTCGTGGGGCGATACCTGGATTTACGCCTTTGTTAAGCCGTGATGAGCTGTTTGCCATGGCGGAGCAGGAGGATGTGGAGTCGCGGTTGATTGTCGAAAACACCAACCCGAAACGTAAAAAGTCTGAACCCACATGGACGATGGCGAATGGGCCGTTTTCAGAGGATGCGACAGAGCTACCGCCTCTCAAAAAAAACAATTGGACGCTGCTGGTACAAGGCGTTGATTTGCACAACCAAGCGGCTTATGAGCTGAAAAACCAGTTCCGCTTTGCGCCTGATGCGCGGCTGGATGACTTGATGATCAGCTTCGCCACCGATGGCGGCGGCGTGGGACCGCATTTTGACAGTTACGATGTGTTTTTGCTGCAGGCGCAGGGACAACGCCGCTGGAAAATTGGCAAACAAAAAGACCTGACGTTGCAAAAAAACGTGCCGCTGAAGATTTTGGCGAAGTTTGCGCCTGGGCAGGAGTTTGTACTGGACGCCGGCGACATGCTCTACCTGCCGCCCATGTATGCGCACGAGGGCGTGGCGGTGGGCGAGTGCATGACGTATTCGATTGGTTTCAGAGCGCCGGCTGAGTTGGAGTTGGCGCGAGAGCTGCTGCAGCGGTTTGCGGACGACACGCTGGAAGATGAGGAGGAGGAAAATGACGGCGATGAGAATGGTGAATTTGAGTATGAAAATAGTGCTCTAGCCAGCAAATTTGTTGCCGATGAAACTATTAAAAATATAGCAAAAAATGCAGCTAATAATTCAGTAAACAAAGTGCTTTACAAAGACCCGAAACAAGCGGCGGTAGAAGCGCCTGCGCTGATTCCCACAGCGTTGCTAGATTTTGCTAAGCATGCGGTGGAAAAAGCCCTGTCTGACCCAGACGCTTTGGCGCGCAATTTGGGCGAGTATTTGACTGAGCCTAAAGCCAATGTGTGGTTTGACGAACCCGAG
>JAYUJX010000142.1:0-2060 GCA_043764955.1 Polaromonas sp. | reverse complement strand
TCAGGGAATGTGAACTGAAGTAGTTAGGGTCAAGGCCGTTTTCTTCCCACGCACCCTTGAGAGCCTCCCGAACGTCTCTAGACCGCAGCTTCACATGGGCGCTCGTATCGCAGCGGTAACTGAAAAGCTCATCCTTGCCAGTGCTTCCGCTGTGCACTATGAAATCCATAAGGTCGTCAAGAAACCGGCTCTCCTCGTCGGACCGGCGACGGACGATCTTCGGCTTGACCAGCTTCTTGCCCTTTGCGGTGACCGCTGTACCCCTACACTCCATGACATTCGATCTCCATACGACACTGTCTACCATCCCGAATCCGGTGAGCGCACTGCCGCGTAGACTCTGGGTACCACTAGGAAGGACAGCTACGAAGGTCAAATCGTCCACCCGTACACAATGATCGACCCCCCCCAGGCTCAGGAGTCGTGTACTCCGAAACTCTGGCTCCCATTTCGAAGGCCCACATGCACCCGATATACGTCATTCGATCCCGCATGTTCGCGCCCTCCCAACCGCGTTCTGTCCACAGTCTCGCCTTCATATCGACCAATATGCTCTCGCAGACCGGTAACTTGACGCTGGCCGCTGCACCGTTGTCCCTCCTTTCCCGGAGTTCCTCAGGTGTAGACTTACAGGCCGCCCTCGCCGTAGCCACCACAGGAGAGTTGAGGAACTCGGTTGAGAGCCCCTGCTGTGAGAAACACAGACGAATTGCCGCAGTGAATGAAGTAGCTTGCTTGTCCCGCAAGCCCTGCTCATGCCTTCTGAGCATCATGATCGCGACCAAGGCCGCCTTCTCCTCGTCTCCCGCGCTCCTCACAAACGGGTCGCCCTCATTCACCTCGCTCTTGAGGAAAGATGTCCATTGCTGCCAGCACTTGTCGTATACGCGGTTCGTGTTGGGCATCACCGACTTCCCAATAAACAGGAACAGCTCCTGTCGGCTCTGAGCTGACACCATTCCCTCGACTCCTAGGAAATCGACATTCACGAGATGATAGGGTTACGAGCGCTGGCTATAAATAGTCAAGCGAGGGTTAAGTGAGGAGTAGGGGTTGGGAGGGCTCAGACTGATGGCGCTTCTCGACAGTCTAGGTCTGTAGGGGTAGCCACTCAGGGTAGTCACTATGAAAATTGTCCCTTAAGGGACACGGTGTGCGGCACTCATAGGACGAGGCCTAGGGCGGTCACCGCTGGTTACGATGGGAGTCACCGTGGCGTTTCCGCTGTGCTGCCAACGGTAGGAGTCACAGCGAGGAGAAAGGGGGTGGGGAGGAGAGAATGTCACCGAAGTGCAGAGTCAGTAGTACTCCTAGTGCGAGGCACTGGCAGCTGCCAACGGTGAGTGTCGCTGCAGGAATGAGTCGATGGCGTTCCTCGCGGCGGACCAAAATCCTATGAAGTCCTCTTCAGATCGCAGTTCATGCCTAGGGTCGCACAGCGTCAAGATGTCGCGGACATCCCGGTCGCCATCGATCTCCACAACTGTAGCACCCCGCACGCCCATCGCTTCTGCCTCGGCTAAGATCGACATCGTAGGTGCGCGGCCCCTTCTGGACAGCTGATCGCACCACTTATTCTCTGTGCCAGGGATGTGTGTGACCTCCTTTACATCCACGCCTGCTGCGATGCACAACAGTGAAAATACCATGGTCACTCTCTCGCCTCTAGGTTTCTCGGTTATGGCCCAAGTCAGGGCTGTAACACTGTCGCCCCTGAGGGCGACACTCCTCCCCCGGAACCCCAGGGCGATCTGCCCTAGTATCGCTAGTATAGCTCCCAGAAACTCCGACAGGTTTTGTAACGAGGAGTCTTCACCAAAGCCCAGGAACATGAGATCAGCGGCGCCGACACCCATTTCCGCCTCCGCGTCGCTATCTCGACTATACCAAATGAGACCAGCGCCACTCAATGACGCGTCGAACTCGGCTACAATCGTTGGAGTCTCTGGCGCAAACGATGTGATCGAGCGGGTAAACTCCGTCTCCCTATGCCGCACTAAGCATAACATGGCCCTCCAACACTGGATGGCTATAACCGCCTCCGCCGACAGGTTGAATAA
>JAYUJX010000141.1:0-7507 GCA_043764955.1 Polaromonas sp. | reverse complement strand
GAATGGCGTGGTAGCCCATTTCCTTGTAGCGAATGACTTCTTCCACGGTGTGCCCAATATCGCTGCCATTGGCATGACCATAGACCATGACGCCATTGCGGCTGCGCCCTCCGAGCAGTTGGTACAAGGGCATATTGGCTGCCTTAGCCTTGATATCCCACAGTGCGGTGTCAATGGCTGCAATGGCCGTCATGGTCACCGGGCCACGGCGCCAATAGGCACCATGGTACAGGTACTGCCAGATATCCTCAATTTGATGCGCATCGCGCCCGATCAGGCAGGGAATGACATGATCGGTCAGGTAACTCGCAACCGAAAGCTCACGACCATTCAATGTGGCATCTCCAATGCCAATCAGTCCTTCAACGGTTTCAATTTTTAGGGTCACGAAGTTGCGGTCTGGGCTGCAGACAATGACGCTGGGGTTGGTGATTTTCATAAGTTCTTATCCAAATTGAGTCGATCAAGCGGCCGCCATTGTTTGGGTTATTTCCGTGAGTCGAACGCCAGGGCGGAATTGAAATCTGCCCAGGCAGTCTTTGAAACATTCACATCCATCAGGGCAAGGTTTCGCAAAAGACTTTCGGTTTTTGCGGTCCCGATCAGCACGCTGGCGGTGATTTCGAATTGGTGCGGAAACTGCAGTGCAGCGGCTGCCAATGGAATTCCATGCTGGCCAGCCACGCGTTCCAGACGACGCACGCGGTCAATAATTTCCTCGGGTGCCACGCCGTACTCGTAGTGCGCCCCGGGGACCGCGCCCGTCGCCAGAATTCCCGAGTTGAAAACGCCTCCCACCACCAGTGATACACCTTTGCGTTTGCACTCTCCAATCAATTTTGGCTGAGCACTTCGATCAAGCAGGGTCAGTCGATTGGCCAGCAAAATGCAGTCCAGATCAAACTCCGCCATCACCTCCAGACAGACGGGCACTTCGTTGACGCCCAATCCAACCGCCTTGATGGCACCACTGGACCGCAATTCGTCCAGCGCACGCAGCCCACCAGTAAACAGTTGGCAGCGGTACGTTGGATAGTTGGCGCCATGGGTCATTTGCCCGATGTCGTGCACATACAAGACGTCTATCCGACTTAATCCCAACCGCTGCAAGCTGTCCTCAAAGGATCGCATTACACCGTCATAGGAATAGTCAAAATCGGGGCGAAAGGGCAGGGCTCCCACGAAGCCATGGTCAGGCGGTGGTCCAGCGTTTTCGGGTCGCAACAGGCGTCCAACCTTGGTCGATAGGGTGTAGTTGTTGCGCGGCATTTGTCGCAGGAAGTCTCCGACTCGGCGCTCTGAAAGCCCGTGGCCATAGAACGGCGCTGTATCAAAATAGCGGATGCCATTGTCCCAGGCACACTGAAGCGTGTCGTTTGCGTCCTTCGCGGACACTTCCCGGTAAAGCCCGGCTATGCCGGCAGCACCAAATCCAATGGAAGACACTGGCACATGGCCGCGACTAAAGTTGCGGAGTTTGATCATGGGATATATCCATTTTTTTGGATTGCATTGATTTTATGGCCACTGTATCGAGGCGGTAAACTTCTATGGCGGAGCCTGCAAGTATCTGCTTTCGATCCCGTGCACTAAGCCCCGCAATGATGTCTTCGACCGCCACCAGCACCCTGGAATAGGAACCCGCAAGAGTGCATACCGGCCAGTCGGAGCCATACAGGCATCGGTCTGGTCCAAAAATATCAAGAACCCGGTTGACATAGGGATCTAGATCGTTGGTCACCCAAGTCTTATGGTCGGCCTCAGTTGCCATGGCAGAGAGTTTGCACCAGACATGGCTGCGGTGCTTCCTAAAGCCTTCCATCAAACTAGCCCACGGCTCGATCTGCTGGTTCTTGATGTCTGGTTTGGCGATGTGGTCAACCACGAAGCGCAGCTCTGGAAACATAGCCACTGCCTGCAGTGTTGCCGGCAGTTCCCTGGGCCGTATCAGCAGGTCATAGGCCAATCCGGCGTTCCGCACGGCGGCGAGCCCGCGTTGCACATCAGTACGCATGAGCCAATTCGCATCCTCTTCATCGTGGACCTGATGGCGAATACCCACCAGATATCTGCCGTTGGGTTCGTTTTGAAGCTCATGGAGGACGCTTGCGACGTTGTCTTGGGTCAGATCGACCCAGCCAACTACGCCAGCAATGAAATCATGGCCGGCAGCCAGCGCCAAAAATTCCCTAGTTTCGTGAAGACTTGACCAAGTTTGCACAACGACCGTGGCCGTCACCCCAGCTTGATCGAGTTCCGGGCGGAGGTCACTTGGCGCAAAGACGCGCTTCAGTGGTGCTGCACTGCCGGTCATCCACCAATAGTCCCCTTGTTCGGGGTCCCAGAAATGTTGGTGCGCATCAATAATCATGCGGTTACTTTTTGTGAGTTTGCTTCCTGCAGATGAATGAGGTTCATGATTCCTTCGCTCACCTGGTCATAACTTCGGCTATTGACCAGTTCCCCCTGCACGGTGTAGTTCGCCATGACCACGATGCGGTCGGCCAAGGTAATCATTTCAGGCATGTCACTGGTGATGAGCAGAATGGCGGCTCCTTCATTTGCCAGGTTGCGAATGAGTTCGTGTAAATAGGCTTTCGTCTTGATGTCAATTCCGACAGAGGGCTCATCAATGATCAACAGTTGCACGCCAGCGGCTAGCCATTTGGCGACGCTGATTTTTTGTTGATTTCCCCCCGAAAGGTTTCCGACCAGCTGATTGAGCGACGGGGTTCTCACCTCGAGTTTGCGAATGAAGGGCTCAGTTAGAGTACGAACTGCGGAATTGGTGACCAGTCCGGTTTTGCCGGCAATTTTTCGCCACAAGGGAATCCCTATGTTTTCCAGTATTGAGTGCATCAGCACCAGCCCTTCGTGCTTGCGGTCCTCGCTTACGTAGCCAATTCGGTGCGTGTGAATGGCTTCAGAAACACTGCGAATCTTGACGGCGCTACCGTTAACCTTGATCGTGCCTTTTGTCACAGGAAATCGCCCAATGATGCATTTGGCCAGCTCGGTTCGACCGGCTCCCACAAGCCCATACAGACCCACGATCTCACCGCGCCTGACAGATAGACTCACGTTTCTATGCCCCAGCGCGGTAGATACCTTGTCAAGTTCGATGACAGGTTCAGCGTGGTCATGTTTGACAACCGATAGATTAGGGATTTGTTCGTTGCGACCGATCATGAGCCGCACCAGATCCTGACGATCCATGCCGGCCATCGGTAAGCCGTTACAGGCGTTTTGACCGTCACGCAAAACCGTCACACGGTCACAAATTTGCTGAACCTCCTCCAGTTTGTGGCTGACAAAGAGCATGCTGACGCCCTCGTTTCTGAGTTTTCTGAGGACCAGAAAAAGTGCTTCGGATTCATGGGGTGTCAACGAGGCTGTTGGCTCGTCCAGCAGCAAGACCCGCGAACGAAGCGCCAGTGCCTTTGCAATCTCCACCATTTGCATTTTCGCCACGCTCAGACGTGAAACCGGCATTCTCGGATCCACATCCATGCCGAGCAAGGATAACCAGTGTTTTGCTTCGGTCACCAGCTGGTTGAAGTCGATTGGTCGAAGTAGATTTTGACTGGATCGCTCTAGGGCGATATTTTCGGCGATGGAAAAGCGCGGAATCAAATTGCGCTCTTGGTGAACCACTCCAACACCAGCCTGTATTGCGTCCCGAGGGTCAATAAACTGCACACTCTTGCCAGACCGCAGGATATCGCCCCCGTTGGGCTGAAGGGCACCGGTGATGATTTTGATCATGGTGGACTTGCCGGCGCCGTTTTCGCCAAGCAAAGCATGAATCGAACCCTCCTCCATCACCAGGGAAACATTCTTGAGCGCCTTGACCCCGGGGAAGAATTTACTCACCCCGCGAACTTCAAATTCAATGTTTTTCACCATCACGCCACCTTGGATGTATGTTTTATGGCGCGGGTTTCACGCCACCGATTCACGCCGACTGCCCACAGGATCAATCCACCCAGCACCACTTGGACGAGGTACGGATCTACCCTGAACAGCACCAGTGCTTGGTTGAAAATGGCCACGATCGCCACACCCAGAATGGTGGCTGACACGCTGACATGGCCGCCATTTAGAACAGCGCCCCCAACGACCGGCGCAGCAAATGACAGCAGCAACCAGTCATCACCAATCGTGGGCTGGCCAATCTGCAGGTGCGCGACCGCCATGATGCCAGCCGTGGCAGCGAGCAAGCCTGAGATGACATGGGCTGAGATCACGGTCCATTTCACCGATATTCCGGACAGCGAGGCCGCATTGGAGTTGGCCCCCACAGCGAGAATGTTGCGACCCAGAGGCAAACGCGCCAATACAAACCATAACAGCACCACCACCAGCGCAGTTGGAATAGCCAGCACCGGAATCACGCCAAACAGGGTTTCGTTGCCAATGGCCTTCACTCCTTCGGGGATGCCGTAGTACGCTTGGGCTTCGGTAATCCCCAAGTTCAGTCCCTTGAAAATCGATAGACTTGCCAAGGTGATGACAAACGCTGATATGCCGGTGGTTGCGATCAGCCAGCCATTGAAAAAACCTGCGGCACAGCCAATCAACATGGCGATCACTACAGCCATTCCGGCTGGCATCTGATGCAACTCCATCAAACCGGCAAAACTGATGGCGGCAAAGCCACCGATGGCGCCGACCGACAAGTTCATTTGCCCGATCGCAATGATCACCATTTGCGACATGGCGACCATGCCACTGATGGCAATGGCAAGCATCAGCACATTCAAGTTCAGAGGTGACAGAAAGCTGGGGTTGGTCAGACCAATGCCCAACATGGCCACCAACGAGATGACGGCTGGTCCAAACCAGTCGGTTTGTATGTAGTCATTGAGCTTGCTCATTACGCCAGACCCCGTTGCATAAGATAGTGGCGTCGCGCTTTGTCGCCTAACACCGCGAGAAGCAAGAGTACTCCGAGCACAGTCTGCACCCAGAACTCTCCCACCTGTAGCATCAATAAGCCATTGGTCAGAGTGACCACCAAGGTGGCACCCAGAAATGTCCCAAGTACCGACACCCGACCGCCGGTCAAGATGGTGCCCCCTAGAACGGGGCCCAGGAACGCGGGCAGCAACCAGTCTTGGCCGAGCTGACCTGCCATCGAAGGAATTGCCGCACCATATCGGGAGGTCAGGAGCAAAGCGGTGAAACCAGCCAGGAATGCAGACAGCATGTGGCAATACATGAAGGTTCGTCCAACGCTGACGCCTGACAATTCAGCCGCTTCAGGCGTGGCACCAGCAGCCAGCATTTCCCGCCCCAAGGCGGTGAACTTGTACATCGTCGACAACATAACGCCCGCAACAATCGCCATCAGCAACAGTGGCGAAAATGAATTGAGAATCTTGGATTTTCCGAAGTTGATGACTTCAGGAGACAAACCGCGAAATGACTGGGCTTGTGTCATGAAAACCATCAGGCCGAAGAAGATGCTCATGGTTGCCAATGTGATCACGAAACTATGGATGCCAGTCTTGACCACCAACCAGCCGTTGACTGCCCCAAGCGCAGTTGCCAGCGACAAGCCCAGAACCACACTGACTGACCAATGCAGACCGACGACCTGATTCGTCCAGCCAAACAACATCGCGGCGCACACGCCGATCGCGCCGATCGCCAAATTTAGACCACCCGTGACGATGACGGCCATCATTGCCATACCCACCAGGGCATAAATCGCCAGATTGCGACTCAAGGCAAACAGATTGAAGCGTGACAGAAAATTTTCATTCTGCAACGAAAATAGAATGGCAAACGCAATGATCAGGATCAATAGCCCAAACTCATTGGTCAGCACGAAGTTGGGTAACCTTCGGGTGCTTTGCGCAACCTCCGGTTCAACCCGCGCCAATTGGGTTGGCTGTATTGAATTCATGAATGTCTCCTACTTACTCTGGTAATGGGTGGCAGCCGCCCTGCAGCACTGGCTACCACCCTGCGATTTACTTCTTGCAGTCGAGGTAGGTGTCTTGGAATTTCGCAAAAATGGTCTTGGTGATGCCTTGCATCGCGTCAACGTAGCCGTCAATTTGCTTGGCATCGACGAAAACGGTGCCTGAATCTACAAAACGGTTTGTGAGCGCATTGGTCTTCCACGGTGCACTAGCCTTCAAGGTGCAGCCATTGCGCAGGCGGTCCAATGCATAAGCACCAATGTAGCCTTGACCGTAGGGATTTTGCAGCATCGTTCCTGTAACAAAACCATCCTTAACGGCCTTCAGTACCACTTCGTCATGGTCAATGCCGACCATTTTGATACGCTTGTCACCAATTTTCCGCAAGGATCCGGAAGCGACAACGGCGGGAACCCACGCTGTGGTAATGATGCCGTCAATATCGCCTGCACGTGTTGCCAGGAACGCATTGATTTTTTCAGTGGCTGGTTCCGGTGCATCGATGTCAGCAATCACCTGCACCACCTCAGCACCGCCCTCTTTTGCCGCTTTGGCTACTGCATCAATTCGCAGCTGGGTGTTAGGGTCAACCAAAAATCCGGTGAAGTGAACAATACGCTTTTTACCCTTGAGCGCCCTGATCAATTCCTTTGCGCCAAGGTATGCGGAATTTCCGGTATCAGTGCCCAAGCAAAATTGGGCTTTCGAGGGGTCTTTGAAGCAACCGGCACCCGCCACGACCGTTGCGCCATTGCCAACCAACTCGGCAACCGTGCTGACCGAGCCTACGGAGTCACCCGGGAAAATAAGAAATGCGTTGTAGCCTTGAGAGGTTAGTGATTCAAGCAATGAGTTCTGCTCTCCCAGCTCCCATTTTGGTGGAACTTTGTAGTCAGCTGCTCCTAGCTTGAAGTCGCGGGCAGCGTCTTTGCCTGCCTGAGCCCAAGCAGCAAAGTACGGATGCGGCCCACCTGTAACCAACGCCAATTTTGTTGTTTGAACGGCGTTGGCAGTGCTAGCCAGCAGCGCCAACGCGGCGCAGCTGGTGAGTGCGAGCAGCTTCGACATTTTCTTAATCATTTGAACAATCTCCTAAATTTGTTAATACATGCACTAATCTCAACAAGATTTGTATTTCCTTGGATATAGCAGTGTTATCTTATAACACTTGTATACAAGTTACAAGAATAATTAGCTAAGTAAATACCCTAGGGAAACGCGAATTTATTCGATGGTTTGGTCAGTTCAAGTGGTTGGTAAACACCTCCACTTTGGTACATTGCGATGCCGCTTAGGTGGGAGTGTCCAGCCCATTGCTTACTTTTTTACTGGCTCTGCCCGTTCTTTTTTGGCAACAGCAAAAAAGGTGATCACAATGGAAATGTTGGGAAGAATTCGTCGGATGGCCTAACCATTGTTCAACACTTTGTCAAAGGCATGCAAACCTACTTTGGTCATGACACTGCGCACATGGACACCCAGCTCGCCATCCACGGCTACCCAGACGGGTGGCGTAGTCCTTGGAGGCGAAAGCCACGCCATTGATGCCGGCAGTGGGCGGCAAAGCTTGCAAATTG
>JAYUJX010000140.1:0-2064 GCA_043764955.1 Polaromonas sp. | reverse complement strand
CGGGGATTTGCTGGATACAAACCGACGATGGCGCTTACACTGACGTGACAAATTGCATGCTGATGGCGGCTATGCCTGGCCATGTGGGTGATGGCGCTAAGAAGACCTTGACCTACAAACGCAGCGATGGAAGTGACAAGGCGGTAGACACCTATATTGGCAAAGCACCTACTGAAGCCGGTTTCAAACGCTTCTTGGTGGGACCCAAAGGCGCTGAAATCACTGGCTGGTGCGAAACGCCAGACGGCAAGGCCATGTTTGTGAACATTCAGCACCCGGGCGAAAACACCAAAATGGCTGATGTCAACAATCCGGCTAAGTTTGAGAGCCAATGGCCAGCGAACGCGGGTTATGGTGCTGGCAAGCGTCCGCGCTCAGCCACCATTGTGATCACCAAGCTGGATGGTGGGCAAATCGGCAGTTGATAAGAAGGAAGGGCTGCTTTAGCTCTTTCATACGGGCGCGTGGTGCGTTCATAATGCATTGATCGTCACTTTCAAAGCAACTTATGACTGCATCTACAACCACAAATACGCTTCCAGTCCCAGGTTTGCAGCATGTATTGGATTTAACTGTCTACGTTGCCGCGCCAATTGAAGCTGGCACAGTCGCAGGTTTGAACTCACGCGGACGGCGACGCATTATTCCTATCACTGGCGGCCATGTGAGTGGCCAGTTGAAGGGGCACATTTTGCCTGGTGGGGCAGATTTTCAAATGGTCGTGTCTGAGACGACAACGGATTTAGATGCCCGCTACATGATTGAGTTGGACCAAGGCGACTACATTGGCGAGCGCATTTTTGTGCAAAACCGCGCCCTGCGTCGTGGATCAGTGGCTGACATTGCCAAGCTGGTTCGCGGTGAGGCGGTCGCACCTGAGGCGATTTACTTTCGCTGCGTGCCTACGTTTGAAGTTTCATCCCCTGCGCTGGAATGGCTGACGCAAAGCATTTTTGTAGGAACGGGTGCTCGGTTTCCTGACCGAGTGCAGCTGAGCATCTTCCGTTTGGCGTAATAAATAAAGATAAGCATAGTAAATTCGACCGAGTGGTCGGAAGTATTCGGGTAAATCCTATTTATTGAAGTGGGTATTTAACGTACATTCAGTCGTATCTGTTTAATTTACGAAAGTTATCCCATGAAGTTGAAATCTCTTGCTTTCGCTGTGTTTGGATTGGTCGCTGGTGCGGTGTCTGCACAAACCGTGTTGACCGTCTCCACCTGGTTGCCCCCTACCCATACTGCCAGCAAAGCACAAAAAGAATGGTGCGATTTGCTGGAGAAAAACACCACAGGCAAAATGAAATGCAACATCTTGCCGCGCGGTGTGTCACCCGCACCTGGCACTTACGATGCGGTGAAAAACGGTCTGGCAGATGTGTCATATACCGTGCATGGCTATACGCCTGGCCGTTTTATACTGACATAGATGGGGGAATTTCCGTTTTTGGGCAACTCTGCTGAGTCGATTTCTGTGGCTTTCAGCAAAGTAACCTCCAAGTACCCCGAATTCGCAGCTGAAAACACAGGCGTGAAGGTTTTGGCGCTCTTTACCCACGGGCCAGGCATTGTGTTTAACACCAAGCGCCCAATCGCGAAAGTGGACGACTTGAATGGGTTGAAATTCCGCATTGGCGGCGGTATGGTCAATGAAATCTCCAAAACATTGAACATGAATGTGACTTTGAAGCCAGCGCCGGACTCTTATGAGTTGCTGTCTGGTGGTGTGATGGATGGCACCTTGTTCCCAGCAGAGTCAACTGAGTCGTTCCGCATTGACAAAATCATCAAGCACGCCACCACTTTTCCAGGCGGTTTGTACAACACCAGCTTTGTGTTTGCCATGAACCAAGCGAAATACGACAAACTGAGTGCAGACGAGAAAAAAGCGGTGGATGCCATTTCTGGCGAAACAGCAGCACGCATTTTTGGCCGTGGCTGGGACAAAGTTGACACCCGCGCTTTTGCGCTGATGCAAGCCAACGGCGTACTGGTCACAAAAGCAGATGCTGCATTTGTAGCAGACGTGAAATCAAAAACTTCCGCACTAGAAGCCAAATGGGT
>JAYUJX010000139.1:0-2064 GCA_043764955.1 Polaromonas sp. | reverse complement strand
AAGGGTGGATACCGCTTGAAGAATCGTTTGAGGGCTTGCTCGTCATGTGCATCAACCCTGAAAACGTGCGCAGCACCTACGTGGTGCAGCATATGTTTCCGCGCGAGACAAAGTTCAAATACACCGTTACCTCACAGTCGGAATTCAGCCAAACCCTAGATTTGATTTTTGGCAATGCAGATGGCGATGGCAACATTGACCACTTGTTGGCCAACCTTAGCCGCCCCATGCAGGAAGAAGGCGAAGAGGAAGATTACTTAGCCAGTTCCACAGCCGATAACGAAGTTGTCAAATTCGTCAACAAAGTGATTTTGGAGGCCTACCAAAAGAAAGCGTCCGACATACACATTGAGCCGGGCCAAGGTAAAGCCAACGTCGGCGTGCGCCTGCGCATTGACGGCAGCTTGGTGCCCTATATTGATGCTCCGCGTCATTTGCGCCAAGCCATCGTCGCGCGTATCAAAATCATGTCTGACTTAGACATTTCCGAAACGCGTCGCCCGCAAGACGGCAAAATCCCCTTTAAAAAGTTTGGTCCTCTAGACATAGAGCTTCGCGTTGCCACACTGCCCTCCGCTGGCGGCGTTGAGGATGTCGTGATGCGTATCTTGGCCGGTGGTGAAGCCATTCCCATGGAGCAACTGGGTTTAACGCCTCACAATATGGACCGCTTGCAAAGTGTCATCCACAAACCGTATGGCTTGTTTTACGTTTGTGGTCCAACAGGCTCAGGTAAAACCACCACGCTGCATTCCATCTTGGCAACGCTCAACACGCCAGACACCAAAATTTGGACAGCGGAAGACCCGGTCGAGATTACCCAAAAAGGCTTGCGGCAAGTGCAGGTCAACAAAAAAGCCGGCATCGACTTTGCCATGCTCATGCGCTCGTTTTTGCGGGCTGACCCAGACATCATCATGGTGGGTGAGTCGCGCGACCACGAAACCGTCTCCATGGGCGTCGAAGCGTCGCTGACGGGGCACATGGTGTTCTCAACACTGCACACCAATTCTGCACCCGAGTCCATCACCCGACTCTTGGACATGGGTATGGATCCGTTTAACTTTGCAGATGCACTCTTAGGTGTCCTGGCTCAGCGTTTAACTAAGCGCCTATGCTCCTGCAAAGAGGCTTATAACCCTGCCGGTCCTGAGCTGCAGGCATTCATCAGCGAATACGCCGAAGAGTTGCGGCACACCCCTGCTTGGCAAGCTGACGCGCCGGGAGAGGCGAAAAAGCTCTACCAAAGCTGGATAGAAAGTTATGGCGAAGCTGGTCGTATCACCATGTACCGCCCTGTAGGTTGCTCACGATGCGCAAAAACTGGCTACAAAGGGCGAGTAGGCTTACACGAACTACTGTTGGCTGACGACGAAATCAAAAAACTCGTACAAGAGCGCGCCCGTGTATCTACCATCTTCTCAAGCGCTGTCGCTGGCGGCATGCACACCCTGAAAATGGATGGCATGACTAAAGTTTTGCAAGGCTTGACGGATTTGAAGCAAGTGCGCAGTGTTTGTATCAAATAGCTCGTGCAAGTGTTTTTACGTTTGCATACCAAAGATTGCGTTTGCTTCGGAATACTGATTCTTACGATGTTGTAAAAAAACTCCCGCATATTTAATTATGTGAGAAAAAGCACATAAATGTAATTATTTGTAGCAGTTTGGCATCAAATGCAATAAATTCATTTTCTAAGGCTGATGTTTCAGTTAAAGTCTAGGTTCTGACCCCAGTTGGGGCGGATTGAAGAAGCAAAGACCTTAATTCTGAAAAGTTAAATCCAAACCTTCTTTATTTTTCCTCAGTCTTGTTTTTACAACTTATTTTTTTATTGGAGTTTTTATATGAACCAAGTTAAACGTAACCTACAAAAAGGTTTTACATTGATCGAGTTGATGATCGTTGTCGCGATCATCGGTATTTTGGCAGCGATTGCTTTGCCAGCTTATCAGGATTACACTGTACGTGCTAAAGTGACTGAAGGCTTGAACATGGCAGGTGCTGCAAAATTGGCAGTTGCTGAGACTTCTGCAGCTATGGGTGGCGTATTTGCTGCATACA
>JAYUJX010000138.1:0-7530 GCA_043764955.1 Polaromonas sp. | reverse complement strand
CAGGATGCACAACTGCCAATATTGCCGTGATGATGGCTTGTGTGGCGCCGGCAGTAATGGTGATTTCTGTGTTTACGTTGTAATCTTTGCCGTGCAAGCCGGTGAGTTTGGCTGAAATGGCCTCACGCAGTACCGGCACGCCAATCATAGGCGGGTATTGGTTCAATCCATCCGTCATTGCCTGATTCACAGCTTTTACAAGCTTTGGGTCACAGTCAAAATCGGGAAACCCTTGACCTAAATTGACGGCTTTGTATTCTGCAGCTAGGGCAGACATGACGGTGAAAATGGTCGTGCCTACAGCTGGAAGCTTGGTCTTTAGAGTTGGTGTGCGTGCTGTTAATACGGTCATAGCGCGGTCATAGCAGTAAAACGATAGAACGATAAAAAACGATTAAAACTTAGATGGCGTTACATTGAAAAATCTTCACCGTTGCCGGCCATGGCTTGAATAATCAAATCACGACTGAGGCGATCGCTGAGCAATTCTGCAAATTTATAGACAAAATTACGCAAGTAAGCGCTGCGTTTGAAGGCAACGCGCGCCACGTTGTGTCCAAACAAATGTCCCACAGGAATAATGGCTAAATCTTGGTTAGATTCTTGCCCCATGCCAGAGCCTTCGCCTAAATTAACCGCCATTTCGGCCACGATACCAATGCCCAAACCTGTGCGTACATAGGTTTTGATGACGTCTGAATCAATCGCTTCCAGGGCAATGCGTGGCTGCAGCTTTTTGAGTGCAAACGCTTGGTCAATTTTGGTGCGCCCTGTGAACGAAGGGTGGTAGGTAATCAACGACTCTTTGGCCAAATCTTCTAAGCTGAGATTTTTGGTTTTTGCCAAAGGATGGTCAATCGGCATGACTAAGACGTGTTGCCATTCATAACAGGGCAGGGTAACGAGCTGGTCGTCATGCGCCAGTGACTCGGTGGCGATACCGATTTCAGCAACTTCGTCAATCAGCATTTTTGCAACTTGGTCTGGCGAGCCTTGGTGCAAACTGATATTGACTTTGGGATAAGCCTCGCGCAGCTTGGCAATCGGCACGGGCAACACATAGCGTGCTTGTGTGTGCGTGGTGGCGATGGACAGTGTGCCGCTGTCTTCAGCGCTGAATTGCTCGCCAATGCGTTTGAGGTTGCCCAGCTCACGCATGATCAAATCAATACTTTTGAGAACGTGCTGACCCGGTTCGGTAACACGCTTCAAGCGTTTGCCATGCCGTGCAAAGATTTCAACGCCTAATTCTTCTTCTAGCTCAATGATGGCTTTTGATACACCGGGTTGAGATGTGTGCAAAGATTTTGCTGCTTCTGTGAGGTTCAGGTTGCGTCTAACGGCCTCTTGAACAAAACGAAATTGGTGCAAGTTCATATTGAATTCCAGCTAAAAGATGAATTCATTATGCATTATTGGGGTAAGTTTTGACGCATACAACGTGTAGTTATAAGCAAAAAATCACCTAAATTAACAGCTGGA
The DNA here is from genome assembly GCA_043764955.1 of Polaromonas sp. Taxonomy (GTDB): domain Bacteria; phylum Pseudomonadota; class Gammaproteobacteria; order Burkholderiales; family Burkholderiaceae_C; genus Aalborgiella. Next base: position 6,048 of record JAYUJX010000138.1, on the reverse strand, counting down.
AAGAGCGATTTCAGCCAGTAAATCAAGTACAGCTGGGTTTTCGCCCACAGCGGGCTGGACTTGAAAGATGGTGTTGGGGTGATTTTGCTTCAACGCAGTAATGAGCGCGGGCAAATCTTCACGCGCATGTCTTCCTACACCTAAAAACATAGGCAAGATAGTGATGTCGGACACGCCTGATGTGATCAAAGCAGCGGCCGCATCACTCAAAGATGGCTCTGTTAGCTCTAAATAAGCGCAAGTCACAGTCGTACTGGGCGATGTGATGCGAATACGTTCTGCCACGGCTTGAATTGGCAAATGCCACAAAGCATCACGTGAGCCATGGCCGAAAAGAATGATGGCAGTTTTTGTCATTGATGTTATGTTCGTCATCGTTTAAATACCAATACACTGAAAGCGACTAAGGACAGCATCAAATACACCATGCTGGGCGCAGCGGCGGTGTAAAGCGGATTCCAAGCCAGTAAATTGCCAAAATAATCAAAAATGTTGTTCAGTACAAAAAAGCTGATACCCACCATCACACCACCAAACACATAAGCGGTGATGCCGCCAGAGCGGAAGTGTAAATACGCAAAGGGCAATGCCAGCACCAGCATCACAATGCAGCTGAGTGGATAAAACACCTTCTTCCAAAACTGAATCTCGTACAGCTGTGCAACTTGTTTGTTGGCATCCAAATGACGAATGTATTGGTACAAATCTAGCGTTCCCATACGGTCTGGTTTCAGTAAAGCCACGGTGACCATGTCTGCATTCAGCTCTGTTGGCCAGCGATAAGTCTCTAGTTGTGACTGCTTGATGGAGGCTTGCTTGTTTTTGACGGCAGCGGTTTCTGTTGAACTATTTGACGCATTGGTCGATGAATTACTAACAGTTCCATCAATTGCATAGTCACTTCTGAGCACATTTTTAAGCGTCCAGCTCTTGTCGTTTTCAAAGACGGCTTCTTTGGCGTGTGTGGTGGACAGAATAGAGCCAGCAGCGTCAAACTCAAACACTCGTACATTCAGCATATCTGCATTGGCTGACATGGCTGACACGTTGACGGCATAAGACTTGTTGTCTTTTTTCTCCTTCAGCCATGCGCCTGTTTGCCCAATCGATATTTGTCCTAAATACCGAGCTTTAAGCAATTGCGCCGTCTTATCTGCTAAGGGTGCAACATAGTCGCCAATGACGAAAGTAATGGCAACCAAGGCCGCGCCTAAGATCAGCATCAGCCTAAGCGCCAAACCTGGTCCTAAACCGCTGGTTCGCAGAATGGTGAATTCAGAGCTGTGCGCGAACCGCGCCATCACAAACACGCCGCCAATCAGCACGGCAATCGGCAGTAGTTCATACAAATGGTTGGGAATCAACAACGCCACATAAAGCAGGGCGTGTTGTATCTGGTAGCTTCCAAACGTACCGCCAGCAAACGATTTACCAATGTGCGTCAGCTCATCAACCAAGTCAAAAAAGAAAAACAAGGACAAAAACCCCATGGCCACAAAGGCGATGGAGACAAAAGTCTCTTTATAGAGCAGCTGCCGAATGGTTTTCATGTGGCTGCTTTCAATGCGGATACTTTTGCAATCTTTCTATGCTTCAAAGCAGCAATAAAAGACCAATTGTTGTGCCTTTTGGCCAGCCAAAGCGCGCTGACGATGAATATCCCGCCGTGCATCATCAATATCAAAGCTGTAAATCTAAACTGTCCGCTGGCAATCCAGCTTTGGCTCAAATTGATCAGGTTGTAATAAAACATAAAGGCCAGCAAGGCAAACGCAAAACTAGCACCTCTGCCAGCGCGCGGGTTGCCGTTAGCGATGGCTGCGCCCAAAATGATGAAGTTAACAGCAGCAAATGCCAGACCCAACCGCCAAGCCAGTTCTCCCATATTGCCGTTCGTTCGATTCGCCAGCAGGGCATAGCTAGACATCGCTTTGCTGGGGCCGCCCTCAAACGGCGTCAGCTTGGCGCTTTTGATCAAATTGCCATATTCCTCAAACTCGCTGACTTTGATTTGCCCCGTTTTGCTGTCAATCTCAGAACGCTGTCCGTTGTTCAACAGCAAATATTGGCTGCCGTCACGGCTTTCAATACGGCCAGCGCTGGCTGTGGTGACTGATTCTTTGCCGTTTGAGACGGTAGAGATGAAGATATTGCTTCGGCTGTTGGTGAATTTCTCGACCTCGGCTGATAGCTTGTCATCGCCCTGGAGTTTAATACTGTCTTTTGACTTCTTCTTGTTGACATTGCTCGCGTTGTTTTTGCCGTCAACCGCTTTGTCATCTTCCTTATCAATAAAAAACACCCGACTGCCATTCGCTGATTCTTGAAACGTTCCTGGCATGATACGGTCTAGGTCACTGCGTTGCTCAAATTTGGTGCGCATGTTTTGCGCTTGTTCGTTAGACCATGGCCAAACAAACAGCGCTAAAACGGCTATCGCCACGCAAACAGGCCATGCAAAACCCACCAGCGGGCTGATAAAACCCGTCAAACCCCGCCCGCTGGCGTTCCAAATGACCATTTCACTGTCGCTGTGCATGCGTGACAACGCCACCACGATGGCGATAAACAGGCACAACGTCAAAATCGTTGGCAAGTGCCCTAGCACGAAATAGCCCATGATGAGCAACACATCGGTGGGGTTGACGCGTCCTTTGTTGGCTAAAAACAGCACGCGAATCAGCATCATGGTCATCACCACGGTGATTAACACCACAAGCGTTGCGCCAAATGTGCGGCTTAATTCTTTGCGAACTGAAGAATGGAATAACATTGAGGCTATTTTACGGAATTAATCTGCTGATCTAACCCCACGGAACTGAAACGGACATATCAAGATGGAATTAAAACTCATTGCTCAAGATTTAACGCAAACCAGCAAAACCGCCTGCGACGCCCTGATTGTGCTGGTTCCTGAGTCGTTTGCTCAATCCAAGGCTATTTCAAAAGCTAAATCCACTGAAAATTTGACCGATTTGATTTCTCAAGCCCTGAAAGAGGGCGATTTTGAGACAAAAACCGGCAAATTGCTGCAAATCTACCGTTCCAACCACACGGCAGCCACGCGCACGGTGCTCGTTGGTGCGGGTGACGGCTCGGTTAAAAGTATCAAAACAGCGGTGACCGCAGCAGTTTCAGCCATCAAAGCCACATCAAGCAAAAAACTGGTGATTTGCCTGAGTGAACTTAGCAAAATCAGTGCTGAAGCAGCCAAGGCGGCTGTGCTGTGCGCAGCAGACGCCAGCTACGTTTACACCAGCACCAAAACCAAAGTAGAGCCACGCAAGCTCACCAGCATCACCGTGGCCGTTGATAAAGAGGCTATAAATGCTACTGATCTAATAGCTATTCAGGCCTATATAACGCCGGCTATGAGTGGTATTGAGTTCGCAAAAGAGTGGGGTAATCGCCCCGCCAACCATGCTACGCCTGACCTTTTGGGCAAAGCGGCAAAAAGCCTGTCTAAATACAAAAACATCAGCGTTGACGTGCTGGGGCTCAAAGAAGTGACCAAGCTGGGCATGGGCTCGTTCATGTCGGTCGCGCAGGGCTCAGACCAGCCGCTGCGCTTCATCGTGTTGAAGTACAACGGCGCAGCCAAAACCGTCGCGCCAACTGTCTTGGTCGGCAAAGGCATCACCTTCGACACCGGCGGCATTTCGCTGAAACCAGCGCCTGAAATGGACGAAATGAAGTTTGACATGTGCGGCGCAGCCAGCGTGCTGGGCACGTTCCGCGCTTTGGCAGGCATTCAGCCCAAAATCAACGTGGTGGGCTTGATTCCTGCTTGCGAAAACATGCCCAGCGGAAAAGCCGTGAAACCGGGCGATGTGGTGACCAGCATGAGCGGCCTAACCATTGAAAACCTCAACACCGACGCCGAAGGCCGCTTGGTGCTGTGCGACGCGCTGACCTACGCCGAGCGCTTCAAACCCGCCGCCGTCATCGACATCGCCACCTTGACGGGCGCTTGTGTCATCGCCTTGGGGGCGGTGCGCAGCGGTTTGTTCAGCGCGAACGACGATTTGGCCAATGCCTTGCTCAAAGCCGGTGAAACGAGTGGCGACCCGTGCTGGCGTATGCCCTTGGATGACGAATACGGCGAAGGCCTCAAATCCAACTTCGCCGACATGGCCAACGTCGCAGGTCGCGCTGCGGGCTCAGTCACGGCCGCTAAGTTCTTGCAAAAATTCACCGCCAGCTACCCATGGGCGCACTTGGATATTGCCGGCACGGCGTGGAAGAGTGGGGCAGTCAAAGGCTCCACGGGCCGTCCTGTGCTCTTGTTATTAAACTATTTGCTAAATTCTGAGTCAAATAATTCTGTAGCCGACGTATTACCTGCCTCAGTAGCTATTAAAAAGATAGTGAAAAAATCGATTAAAAGCGCAAAAACTGCTGTTAAAGCTTAAGTTTTAATGACCGAAATCGCCTTTCACGTCAACGCACCAGACAAGCTGGACTATGCCTGTAGGCTCTTACGCGCCACGCAAAAAAAGTCCGCCCAAGTGCTGGTTTTGGGGCAGATGGATGCATTGAAATCGCTCAGCGCCAAGCTGTGGGCGATGGCTCCTACCGAGTTTTTGCCGCATTGTTTGGCAGATGCAAGCGCGGAGGTCATCGCTCATTCGCCCATCGTTTTGAGCTCACATTTGCCGAACACCAGCTCAGATTCGCAGGTCCTGCTCAATCTTGGTGCAGTTTTACCCGCTGGATTTGAGCGTTTTGAGCGTTTGATTGAGCTGGTAGGTCAAGACTCCGAAGACCTACAAGCCGCCAGAACCCGCTGGAAGCACTACAAAGACCGTGGTTATGCACTGAGTCGGTACGACGTGGTGAGCAAGGCGCAGACGGCGCATTGAGAATTTCACTATGAAACTATTGCGATACGCTTTATGGGCACTAGTAATTTTGAATACCGCTGCAGCGGCAGATGCGTTAGTCCGATCAATTTGGAAGCTGATCAAGTTTAACGATTTTAGAATTCACGTTAATGATTATTTATTGTCTGCATCGTTATTAATTTCAGTAGTGGTTATTCTTTTATTAAAAGAAAAATCTAAATTCATTCTTTTTATTCTGCCACCAGTTGTTTTATTTTTATGCAGAAGATAAAAGGATAAATTTGTCATTCCCGCAAAGGCGGGAATCCAAATCACGCGGCTGCCAAATTAACAAATTTAGATACTCCTAAAGTTTCTCTGCGCGCTTGTAACTTCCATAAATCGTAGGCACTTTGATGTCCGAGCCAGCTGTCTGCGCTTTTACCGAAGGCCATTTCTAGTCTGAGCGCCATTTCTGGTGTCACGCCAGCCTTTGCATTAACTAATTCGGACAGAGTTTTACGCGAAACATTTAATTGTTCCGCAGCTTTGGTAATTGTTAATCCCAATGGTTTGAGCCACATTTCAGACAAAATGAGTCCAGCATGAGGTGGGTTGTGCATCGTCATATTCCTTACTCCTAATATCAATTTGATTAAATTAACTCATCAATTCTTTTAAATAATTACTATTAAATTTACTTAGTGATAATCTAAATAATCAACAACATGCGCGTCGCCATTTTCAAACTTAAAAATAATACGCCAATTAGCCTGCACTGTTACCGCCATATAACCGTTCATATCGCCTTTGAGTGCATGTAACCTCAAGGCTGGCGCATCCATATCTGTTACCAATCTAGCTTGATCCAACATCGCTAATATCAACTGCAAACGCGGCGCTTGAATCGCTTTGATGCCAGATTTGCTGCCCGTGCTGTAAAAGCGCTCCAAACCTTTGTGGGCAAATGTTTTAATCATGCATTAGTGTAACCCTTTGGGTGTCATTTTGCAATCAATATGTTTTCATTGCTGCATCGCAGCAAATTGGCACAATGTTTGCTGTTCAAAAGGCATGAACAATGCCTCGGCCAAAGTTAATCCATCCCTGCAGGCGCTGCCATCCTTACGGATTGTCGTGGTTGCACCAGAATTGGTCATCACCGACCCGACGGATGCTTACGCCATCAGCCAAGCTGAGCGGTCGCGCAGTTTGCGCATCGGCT
>JAYUJX010000137.1:0-7532 GCA_043764955.1 Polaromonas sp. | reverse complement strand
TGTGCCCCAAAAGCTCTTGCACAGCCCGCAAATCACCGCTGGACTGCAGCACATGGCTGGCGAACGAATGGCGCAACATGTGTGGATGCACGGGAATTGCCAAACCAGCCTGCAAACTGCGGCGCTTTAAGCGTTGCCAAATAGATGCCGATGTTAACCGTGTGCCGTTTCGTCCTAAAAATAAAGCATTTTCATCAACGCTGTTTTGATTATTTTTTGCTACATTATTTATAACTTTTGAGGCAGATAATACGGCAGCTCGCATCGAATTCCATGTCTCCAGCGCTTGCAATGCCTTCGATCCAACTGGTACAGCACGGCGCTTACCCCCTTTGCCCAGCACATGTACCTCAGCCGCCTGAATATCTACCCAGCCGCGCGATGCTGCCGTTGCCACAACATTCAAACCCACCAGCTCCGCGACACGCAAACCGCTGCCGTACAGCAGTTCCACCATCGCGGCATCGCGCGCTTCTAGCCACGGGTCTTGCTCTGCATTTTGGAAACTTGCGAGCTGAACGGAATCATCCACACTCAGCGCCTTGGGCAGGGGCTTGGCAGCTTTGGGCGCTTTGACGTCTTGCACGGGGTTGCTGGCAATCAGCCCTTCACGCCCCAGCCAGACGTAAAACCCGCGCCAGCCCGACAAAATGAGCGCAATCCCGCGCCCACTGCGTCCACCCGAGTGCATCTGCGCCACCCAGCGCCGAATATGACTGGTTTGCACATTGAGCAGTTCCACGGAAGCTGATTTTGCATATTCCGCCAGCTTGATTAAATCCAGTTCATACAGCGTCACCGTGCGCGACGCTAGCCGCCGCTCGACGCGGACGTGCTCTAGATACCGAATAACAAGCGGATCAGCTACAGTCAACGTTTCGGACTGAATTTCGCTTTGAGTCTCGCTTTGAGATCTCGGCAGCTTTTTAGCCAGCGTGTCCATCTTTCAATCTTGACAGCGCCGCGCTGGCTACTTCGCCAATTCGCTCTAAAAAGTCCGTGCCCATGTCGCTGTTAAAACGCTGACCATCGGGCGAGGCCAACACCAGCAAGCCCAAAGCGGCGAATGAATCCGCTGCTTTCAAAGGAATCAGCGCCAGTGACACCGCTTGCTCAGGATTATCAAGCCAAGTGGCGGCCTCAAATTTGGCATTCAAACCGACAAACGGCAGGGTCAACGACGAAGCAAACGCCTGCGCATCTTCGCTCACATTGGTGGCAAAAACCTCAAAAGCGTATTCTTCGTCAACGCCCCACACTTTGATGGCGACTTGCGGCACGGCAAATTCGTCTTTGATGTTTTGCGCAATCAGCTCAGGCAACTCTTTGGCATCGGTTGCCAACAGCAATTTGCGCGTCCAGCGCTGCAATTTGTCAGCCGTTTGCGTGTTTTCGTTGCCGTAGCGAATCATGTCCATCAAGCCGCGTTCCAGCACTTTGATTTTTTCACGCAACATTTCAGCTTGACGCTCTTGCAAACTCACAGCGCGCTTGCCGTGACCGCTGTTGAGTTGAACGGACGAGAGCAACTCGGCATGACGCTCAAAAAAATCTGGCGTGTTGACCAAGAAATCAGCAATGTCTTGCTCGGTAATAGGGTTCAGGCGCGGGTCTAAATTTGAATTCGGCATGTTTTTCTATATTTATCAATAAGTTATGTTGTTTTTAACATCCGCACTCAAGCTGGAATGTCGATTTCAGACTCAAAAACCTTGGTCGCCGACCCTGTCATCATCACCGATGCCTCGCCGCCTGCCCAATCGATTTGTAACAAACCGCCACGGGTGGCGACTTGCACGCTGGCGTCCAACAAGCCTTGGCGAATACCAGCCACCACCGCCGCACACGCCCCTGTACCGCAAGCCAAGGTTTCGCCAGCGCCACGTTCGTAAACGCGTAATTTCACCTGCCTGCGGCTCACAACTTGCATGAACCCGGCATTCACACCACGTGAAAACCGTGGGTGTTTGGACACCATTGGGCCGATGCGCTCGACGTCAGCCGTATCTACATCGTCCACCAACTGCACAGCGTGCGGATTACCCATGGAGACAATGGCCACATTTACGGCATTAGTTACTATATTTTTAATAGCTTCTGAGGCAATAAATACGCCGGCTATAGGCATATATTCACCTAACTTTAGCGAAAATACCTGTGCTAGACCCTTTTGTTGAAAATCCAGCTCCGCAGACTCAAACGGCAAGCTGCTAGGCTCAAACTGCGGTGCACCCATATCCACGGTGACTTGCCCATCCTTTGTTTCGCGAAGCTCAATCACCCGGTTTATGGTTTGCACTTTGATGACGTTTTTAGTCGTTAAACCTTGGTCACGAACAAAGCGCACAAAGCAACGTGCGCCGTTGCCGCAGTTCTCGACTTCAGAGCCGTCGTTGTTGTGAATCGCATACGAGAAATCGATGTCTTTCGAATTTTCAGGCGCAGCACGAACCGACAAAATCTGGTCCGCCCCCACCCCAAAGTGCCGATTCGCTAAAAACTGGTACTGAGCGGTACTTAAATTCAAGCGCCCCCGCGTTTCGTCCAGCACAACAAAGTCGTTGCCTGCACCTTGCATTTTGATGAATTTGATTTTCATTGATTCGGTACTTTCAAGCTGCCATTAAACCGACATCACGCATGGGTCCGCATCTCATTCAAAGCAGCCTTGGCTAAGAAGGCAGACCGGCTCATGTGGTGCTGGCGGGCATAGTCGTCTATGGTTTGAACAACACTTTGCGGCAGCGAGATGTTGAGGCGAACAGGTTTACTACTCAAGCGGCTGGCATCAATATCCGCCAACAGCCACACGCCGCCCGTATAGGCAGGGTTGCGGGTTAAATCGTCCAGTGCTGATGGCGGCGGCACAGGCGCTCCATCATGAAAGTATGCTTCGGCAGCCTCTTGCATAGCTGCGGGTAACTCTTCCCATGTATCGGCAGCAGAGAAGCAGCCTTCAAAATCAGGAAACGTCACGCCGTGCGCGTGATTCGCGTCGCCAACGTGGATATAAACGGGATACAACATGGTGTGTTTCGTCCTTTCTGTGATTTGATGGCTTACAGGCTTTACAGCCCAGCCTGCTTCAAAATGCTCTTGGCCGTGGGTAACGGCAAAATTTTTTTAGGATGCGGCACCGTCACTTTGCCCGGTTTGACGGGGTGCTTGAATTGGTGGTGCGACCCCTTGGTATGCACCAGCACCCAACCATCAGCCTGCATTTGTTGGATGATTGATTTGCTATACATTCTGAAATTATACACACAACTACACAATAAAGCAAATTCGCTATATTTTTAATAGCTTTTTAGGCAATAAATACACCGGCTACAGGCATAAAACACCTCGCCACTACGTCATTCCCGCGAAGGCGGGAATCCAATGGGCCGCAACGATGGATTCCCGCCTTCGCGGGAATGACGGCTGGCTTTGATGTTTAGTGACTAATTCAGCAACCGCTTCAAATAATACCCCGTAAAACTAGCCTCATTCGCCGCAATATCCTCCGGCGTGCCCATGCCCACTACCTGCCCGCCTCCCGCGCCGCCTTCGGGCCCCATGTCGATCAACCAGTCGGCCGTTTTAATCACGTCCAAATTATGCTCAATCACCACAATGGTGTTGCCAGCATCGCGCAGTTGGTGCAGCACTTTGAGCAGCAGGGCGATATCGGCAAAATGCAGGCCTGTCGTCGGTTCGTCCAAGATGTACAGCGTGCGGCCGGTGTCGCGTTTGCTCAGTTCCAGCGCCAGTTTGACGCGCTGCGCCTCGCCGCCGGATAGCGTGGTAGCCGATTGGCCGAGCTTGATGTACGACAAACCCACATCCAGCAGCGTTTGCAGCTTGCGGGCGATGGTGGGCACGGTTTTGAAGAACTCAAACGCGGCTTCCACCGTCAGCTCCAGAACCTGGGCGATGTTTTTGCCTTTGAACATCACCTCCAGCGTTTCGCGGTTGTAGCGCATGCCCACGCACACATCGCACGGCACGTAAACATCTGGCAAAAAGTGCATTTCTACTTTTTTGACGCCGTCGCCCTGGCAGGCTTCGCAGCGGCCACCGGCGACGTTGAAGCTGAAGCGCCCCGCGCCGTAGCCACGCTCTTTGGCCAAGTTCATCTCCGACATCAACTCACGGATCGGCGTGAACATGCCGGTATAAGTGGCAGGGTTGCTGCGCGGCGTGCGGCCAATGGGTGATTGGTCGACGTTGATGACTTTGTCGAAATGCTCGATACCTTGAATTTCTTCATGCGCGGCTGGCTCTTCGTGGGCGCGGTAAAGTTGGCGTGCTACGGCGGTGTAAAGCGTGTCGTTGACCAAGGTTGATTTACCTGAACCTGAGACGCCCGTTACGCAGGTCAACAAACCGACCGGAAATGCGACGCTCACGCCCTTCAGGTTGTTGCCCGTCGCGTTGATAACCCTCAGCGCCTGCAAATCACCCTGCGTAGCCAAGTGGTGGGCGTTGCGATCAGCCCAAGCCAAAGCAGCTTTGCTTGGCGCTTTGGCATAAGCACTTGTTTTAGCTGGTTTTTTTAATGCAGCAACCGTTTCCGCCTTAACCGTTGGTAGCCACGGCGTGCGCTTTTTAGGCACTTCAATTTTCAGCGCACCTGACAAATATTTGCCTGTCAACGATTCAGCGTTATTCTTCACCTCGTCAAACGTGCCCTGCGCAATCACCCGCCCGCCGTGCACGCCCGCACCCAGGCCCATGTCGATCACGTGGTCGGCCGCGTGCATCATGTCTTCGTCATGTTCGACAACGAGAACACTATTGCCAATGTCGCGCAGGTGTTTCAGGGTGCTGATGAGCCGGTCATTGTCCCGCTGGTGCAGGCCAATACTCGGTTCGTCCAGCACGTACATCACGCCCGTCAGCCCAGAGCCGATTTGTGATGCCAAGCGGATACGCTGCGATTCGCCACCGCTCAGCGTTTCGGCACTGCGATCCAAACTCAGGTAATTCAGCCCCACATCGTTCAAAAACTTGAGCCGCAAACCAATCTCGCGCACCACTTTTGAAGCAATTTCACCTTTGGAGCCATGCATTTCCAAGGCGTTGAAGTAGGCAAAACTCTCGCGCAGCGTCCAGTGGCTGATCTCGAAAATCGCTTTGGATTGATCGCCTTCACCAATTTTGACGTGCCGCGCTTCAAGTCGCAAACGCGAGCCGTTGCACGCTGTACAAGGCTGTGAACCCCGGTAGCGCGATAGTTCCTCACGCACCGTGCTTGATTCCGTCTCGCGATAGCGTCGCTGCATGTTGGGGATGATACCTTCAAACGGGTGCTTCTTCGCCAGTTTTTTACCCTCAAAACTACCCGAATCCATCACATAATTAAACTTGATTTCTTCTTCGCCCGAACCATGCAGCACCGCGTTTTGCACGCTCTCTGGTAGGTTTTCAAAGGGTTGTTCGATATCAAATTTATAGTGCTTGGCCAAACTTTCGAGTAACGCAAAGTAATAGCCATTGCGTCGATCCCAGCTTTTGATCGCACCGCTGGCGAGACTGAGCGTCGGAAACGCCACTACCCGCGCGGGGTCGAAAAACTCCATGTGTCCCAAACCGTCGCAGCTTGGGCAAGCGCCCACGGGGGAGTTGAACGAAAACAGGCGCGGCTCAAGCTCGCTGATGGAATAGGTACAAACAGGGCAAGAGAATTTGGCGTTGAACAGGTGCTCCACCCCAGTGTCCATCTCTTGCGCAATCGCCCGCCCCTCGGCTAACTTCAAAGCTGCCTCAAAACTTTCTGCAAGACGTTGTTTGAGATTATCAAAATCCGTTCGGGCTGAGCTTGTCGAAGCCTCCCCTTCGACAAGCTCAGGGCGAACGGGGAGATGGCGAATCTTCAATCGGTCAATCACCACATCGATGTCGTGTTTTTCGGTCTTTTTGAGCTTGGGCAAGTCGTCAAATTCATAAGCCTGTCCATCGACCCGAAAGCGCACATAACCCTGAGCTTGCATCGCGGCAAACACGTCTAAAAATTCGCCCTTTTTCTCACGCGCAAGCGGAGCGAGGATCATCAGCTTGGTGTCTTCGGGCAGCGCCAGCACCGCATCGACCATCTGGCTCACGGTTTGCGATTGCAGGGCTAAATTGTGCGTTGGGCAATACGGCGTGCCAGCGCGGGCGAACAGCAAACGCAGGTAATCGTGAATTTCTGTGACTGTACCCACGGTGGAGCGCGGGTTGTGGCTGGTGGCTTTTTGTTCGATGGAAATGGCGGGACTCAGGCCCTCAATCACATCCACATCCGGCTTGTCCATCAGCTGTAAAAACTGCCGCGCGTAGGTCGACAAGCTTTCCACATAGCGGCGCTGCCCTTCGGCATACAGCGTGTCAAACGCCAAACTCGACTTGCCCGACCCGCTCAAACCGGTGATGACGACCAGCTGGTTGCGCGGAATATCAATGTCGATATTCTTCAAATTGTGGGTTCGAGCGCCACGGATGCTGATTTTTTGAGCAGCCAAAGCCTGCGCTAGATAACGACCGTTTTGGTCATTCGCAGCTTTTTCAGCAGCTTTTTCTTTCTCGAAAGCGGCTTCAAAGCTTGCTATGGATGCGGCAACGGTGGAGGAATCGGTAGGTGAATTCACAAAAAATCGCTAAAGAGCGTCAAAAAGACAACCCTCCATGATAAACCTCTCTAGGGGTCTTCGCTGTGCTGTAGACCAATTCGGCCCAAAAACGGCGTTAATCATCTGAACGTTGAGTCTTAACGGAATTTGACAATCGAATAGACACTACCGTTCCATGGCCGCGGCGCGATTTCATGGTTAGTTCATGACCCAGGAGTGCGCACAATTGATCCACAATCGACAATCCAAGACCAAACCCCTCACTGGTGCCCGTGTTTTCGGGGTTTTTGAAAAACTCTGAGAACACAGCCTTTTGCATTGACGGCGAAATACCTACACCAGTATCCCAAACCTCCACTCGCAAACCATGTTTATCACATTCACGGCACAGCAACAATATGCCGCCAGTTTCTGTATATTTAATGGCGTTAGATATTAAATTACCAATAATCCTTCGAAGCAAAATAGGATCATCGAATATTTCATGGTTACTATTTTTATATTGCACGCGCAGTTGCAAGCCCTTGTCTTTTGCGGGTGCTATGTATTGCTGCTCAATCGCAGCGATAATATCTTTTATATTGAATTTGACTTTCGCTGGCGTTAGTTGATTCAAAGACATACGCCCCAAGTCGAACATGGCATCAAACATCGTAATAACCGATTTGCTAGCTTCTGATATTTTAGGAACTAATTTATGCAAATTTTCAGGTGCAACCACTAGCATTTCAGTATACAAATCCAAAGCTAAGATGGGTTGACGCATATCATGGGTAGCGCTGGCCATGAAGCGATTTTTGACCTCAACGGCATTGATGGCAATTTGCTTTTCAATGGTTAGTGAATTAATGAGCTGCTTGTTGCTGTACTGCAGACGCAAAGTTTGAATATGTGACTTATTACTATCGGTACCAAACCTGTTCAACATTAAGAGAAACA
>JAYUJX010000136.1:0-2073 GCA_043764955.1 Polaromonas sp. | reverse complement strand
CATTGGTGAAGGCAAAGCAAAAACCACCCATCAATGCCAAGCCATCTGCAAAGCTGAAATGAAGGGCTGTAGTTGTCGAGTTTTCTGCATTGACAGGCAATAAAACGACCATGACACCCGTAAACGCGAGCAGCAAACGCAACAAGGCCGATCGAGTAGGCTGTTCACCCAGCAAGAGCCAAGCCAATAACACCGCCCAAGCTGGCATCAGGTAAAACAAGATCAGCACCCGTACCACGTCGCTGATGCTGACCGCCCAGTTAAAGCCAACGTTGGTCAAGCCAGAAGCAAAGAACAGCAACCACAATTGAGGATGTTGCAAGAGACCCTGCCACGCTTTAGGCTTGATGGACAAGACAACGACTAACGCGAAGCAGTACACAATGGTCGTAGACCACAAAGGATGCAAACCTGCCGACTGCAGCTGGCGCAAAGGCCACCACGACACGCCCCAGACAAAAGCGTTGACCACCAACGCACCTACGGCCCACAGTTTCATTGTGTTTGAGTGCTAAGCGTTAATCGTGCATGCCGTCGTGCGTGGCAATGTCGATCAAATGCGCTTCTTCGGCAGGGTATTTACGTAAATTGCTGGCGTGCCAGCGCATGATGAGCCACATGACAGCCGTGATTAAAAAGCCAAAAAAGGCAATGATGCCGAATGCTGTGACGCCCAGTCCCGTACCCAACGCATACAAACCGCCTAAACCTAAGATACAAGCCTGCTCATTGAAGTTTTGCACGGCGATAGAGCGTCCAGCCCCCATTAAATTATGGCCACGGTGCTGCAGCAACGCGTTCATGGGTACGACAAGGTAACCGGCCAATCCACCCAATAAGATGAGGAAAGGTATAGCCACCCAAATGCTGCTGATGAAGTTAAGCCCAAACATAAGCACACCCATGGCGATACCTAAGGGAATCAATCGCGTTGCTTTGTCCAGTGTCATACGCATTGAGGCGATCACCGCGCCCACAGCTGTGCCAATAACAATAACGCCCACCAGCGACGACGCTTGTGAGGTTGTGTAGCCCAAAGCAACAGCAGCCCAAGCAAAAACAATCACCCGTAAATTACCCAATACACCCCAAAACAAGGTGGTCGTGGCAAGCGAAATCTGTCCTAATTTGTCTTTCCAAAGCAGGTTGTTGCACTGCCAGAAATCAGGAACAAGGGAGAGTTTGTTTTTCGGCATAGGGATAATGGGAGCCCCTGTATTTGGTATGCGGGTGTTGAACCACGCCGCTATGCCATAAATCACAATCATGACAGCAATCGCTGCTTCAGGTGCCGTGTCTACACTGGTTTGAAAAATAGGTAAATCAAATGACAGCAAGTAGCTGGAAATGTTGGCACCAATCAATTGACCGCCAAGCAATATGCCCAAAATAATGGAAGCAACCGTCAAACCTTCAATCCATCCATTGGCTTTGACCAGTTGTGATGCAGGCAGCAACTCAGTCAATATGCCGTATTTTGCCGGCGAGTATGCAGCAGCACCTAAGCCAACCACGGCATAGGCTAACAAGGGGTGTCCACCAAACAGCATAAAAACACAGCCAGCAACTTTGATGAAGTTGCTGATGAACATCACCTGGCCTTTGGGGTAGGCATCCGCAAAAGCGCCCACGAAGGGCGCCAAAATCACATAAAAGAGTGCAAACATGGGAGCCAGAGCAGACACATGCCACAACGGTGCGTTGGAGGCTTTAAGCAGTTCAATAGCGGCAACTAGCAGCGCATTGTCAGCTAAGGAGCTGAAAAACTGTGCTGCCATGATGGTGAAGAACCCCTTTTTCATGGGCTCATTGGAGGGCTGCGTCATAAAATAAAAACTGCCAAAAGAGGCATCTCAAAAGACGCTAGCTGATGTAAACGCATGAAGTTATGTAAAGTAAGTATCAGTTTAGTAACGCATAAGTAACTAATACTGGGTTATATCACGCCTTGGCTTCAATAAAGTGAAGGTGAAATGAGAGAATACCCTAGACACACAATTTTTTAAAAGCATGCCACGCCCCATTCTAGCCACCATTCATACTGCGGCTCTGCGTAACAACATCCAGCGTGCA
>JAYUJX010000135.1:0-2080 GCA_043764955.1 Polaromonas sp. | reverse complement strand
GGTTAATTTAGAGAATAAGCCAAAACCCTGATCCTAAAACCCTGATCCTGATACGTGCCTAAAAGTAAGTCAAAATAGAGCCATGCAACTTGAATTTGACGTCCCGACTCCACTGGCTTATTTCAGCTTGTTGGTCAGCAGCGACGAGCATTTTCCGCTCTTGGAAGCTGCCATTGCCATTGCGCAAGACGAATACCCTGAGTTAGATGTAGAACAGGTTCTAGGCGAGGTCGATCAGCTCTTGGCCAGAATCAAACGCCGCCTGCCTGCCGACAGCACATCTTTGGCTAAATTGCGGCTTTTAAACCAGTTTTTTTACCATGACCTAGGCTTCAGCGGCAACGTCAACAACTACTACGACCCTGACAACAGCTACCCGCACGCAGTCTTGCGGACTCGGCGTGGCATACCGATTTCATTGGCGGTGCTGTGGTTGGAGTTGGCGCAGGGTTTGGGTTTGAACGCTCGCGGCGTCGCTTTTCCAGGGCATTTTATGGTGAAGGTGAACTTGCCCAAGGGGCAGGTGGTGATTGACCCGTTCACCGGTCAATCCTTGAGCCGTGAAGATTTGAGCGAGCGTTTGATGCCATTCAAGCATCTGAATGACTTGCCTGAATCGGATAAAGAAGACGCTGATATTCCGCTAGGTCTGTATTTGCAATCCGCCAAACCGCGCGACATCATCACCCGCATGCTGCATAACCTAAAAGAAGTGCACAAAACAGCAGAAGATTGGCAGCGCATGATTCCGGTGCAAGACCGGCAAATTGCGCTGAACCCCGATGCGTGGAGTGAATACCGCGACCGAGGTTTGGCTTTTGCCGAGCTGGGCAAAGCGACGGCGGCGGTGCGTGATTTTGATGTTTATTTGCTCAACGTCACCGACGCGCCAGATGTCAAAGCCATCGCACTGCGGGCGCAAGAGCTGCGCCGCGCGGTAATCTAGTCAAAATTACTTAATTCCGTTCGCCCTGAGCTTGTCGAAGGGTTTGTGAAGACTTCGACAAGTTCAGTCCGAACGGGAATATCTCTAAACCGTTATTGTCCTTGCGAACCTCTATGTGCCCATGCGGTGGTATGGCGCTCGATGTAGCTGAAGAATTCGTACATCGCCATCGCCATCGCACCAATCACCACCAAGCCAGCAAAAGCCAAAGCCAAGCGTTGTTGCGAGCTAGCCGTTTGCATGAGGTAGCCAATGCCGGAATCACCGGCCGTCATCTCAGCCAACACTGTGCCCACGAACGCCAAGGTGATGGCGATTTTGAGCGAGGCATAAAAATAAGGCAAGGAACGTGGCAAACCTACTTTGACCAGCACATCCCAGCGTTTGGCACCCAACACCCGCAGCACGTCTTCTAACTCGGGCTCCAGCGTCGCCAAACCTGTGGCGATGTTAACGGTGATGGGGAAGAACGAAATCAAAAACGCCGTCAAGATGCCGGGTCCAATGCCAATGCCAAACCACACCACCAAAATCGGCACAATGGCAGCTTTAGGAACGGCGTTGAAGGCGACCAAGAGCGGAAACACTGCGGCGTATACCAAACGGGATGAACCGACCAAAAAGCCGAGCAAAACGCCAACGATGATGGAAAGACCAAAGCCCACCATCGTCACCCAAAAGGTTTGCCAAGCAGCGCTAGCAATAGGGCCTGCAAACTCAAACATGGCTTGACCGATTTGTAAGGGGCTAGGAAATATGAATTCAGGGATATTGAACAAGCTGCAAATGCCCTGCCACAGTGCCAGCAAGACAACAAACAAAATCAGCGGCGAATAGGCTTCTAGTTTTTTTGAATTCATGCTGCTTTCCCCGCTAAACTAGCTCCCAAACTAGCTCCAGCGCCGCCTCTGATCGCGCCAATATGCCCACGCAGCTCGTGAACGATCTCACTAAACTCATGCGTGTAGGTGATTTCTAAATCACGCGGACGTGGCAAATCTATCTTGCGTTCGACGACGAATCGACCAGGGTTTTTGGACATCACGAAAACTTTGTCAGCTAGAAAAACGGATTCGCGCAGGTCGTGCGTGACCAAAATGACGTTGAATTTTTGCAATTGATGCAAATCGCGCA
>JAYUJX010000134.1:0-7599 GCA_043764955.1 Polaromonas sp. | reverse complement strand
GGCAAGTCGCGACGCGCCAGCAAACCGCCGTGAACTTTAGGGTGCAAGGTTTTGACGCGACCATCCAGCATTTCTGGGAAACCTGTGAGTTCAGCGACTTCAGTCACGGGTAAACCTTGATCGGCTAACAGTTTTGCGGTGCCTCCGGTAGACAGAAGCTTGATACCCAAGGCGTGTAGTTCACGGGCGAAAGCTACCACGCCGGCTTTGTCTGAAACTGAAATTAGTGCATTCATTGTTTGTATTTTTAGGGTGATAGGTGATTTTGAAATTAAATTAAATTAAATTGTGCTCTAAAAGTTTTTTGCGCAAAGTATTGCGATTGAGGTCCAACCATTCTGCTGCTCGAGATTGGTTGTTGTCGGCTTGCTTCATCACCACTTCAAGCAATGGCTTTTCGACCGCTTTAACCAACATGTCGTACATGGCGTGTGGCTGCTCGCCACCCAAGTCTTTGAAGTAAGTCTCCAAACTTTCACGCACGCATTCGTCTATTTGTTTTTTACTCATCTTTTACTCATCTATTTTCAGCTCACTTTTATTATTCGAATTTATTTGCAGTTAGACCAAAACCTACACCAACGCATCAGCTTCTTCATCTTGAGCATGCGCGATTGAATACGGTAAGCGCTCATACTGAACGGCCAATTCATCAAAAAACTGCGCAACAGCAGCATGCTGCGATTCACACGTTTCAAGCATATTCATGCGATCACGAAACACTTCACCACCTGGCAATGCACGCACGTACCAACCAATGTGTTTGCGCGCCGTACGCACACCTGCAAATTCACCGTATAAATCGTAATGATCCAACAAATGATCACACAACAAGCGCTTCACTTCAGCAACCAATGGCTGAGCCAAATGCTCGCCAGCGCTCATGAAGTGTGCAATTTCTCTAAATATCCAAGGCTTTCCTTGGGCAGCACGGCCTATCATGACGGCATCAGCACCCGTGAATGCCAATACATCGCGCGCTTTTTCAGGTGTTGTTATATCGCCATTTGCCACAACGGGGATATTCAGGGAAGATTTCACTGCAGCAATCGTTTCATACTCAGCCACACCTTTGTAACCCTGCTCACGCGTGCGACCATGTACTGCAATCATTTGAACACCGGCTTGTTCAAAAGCACGCGCTAAGATGACCGCATTTTTGTGCGTTTGACACCAACCGGTTCGCATTTTCAAAGTTACAGGTACATTGCGAGATGCACAGGAGGATACAACTGCTTCAACGATAGACAAAGCCAAGCTTTCGTCTTGCATGAGCGCGGAACCAGCCCATTTATTGCAAACTTTTTTTGCAGGGCAACCCATATTGATGTCAATGATTTGTGCGCCATTGTCAATGTTATACATAGCAGCTTCTGCCATCATTTCGGCAGATGTTCCGGCGATTTGTACGGCAATGGGCGCACTTTCACCTTCATGGTTAGCACGACGAGATGTTTTAAGTGTGCTCCACAACTCACGTTTAGAAGTCACCATTTCACTCACGGCATAACCTGCACCTAGCTTTTTGCAAAGCATGCGAAATGGCCTGTCTGTCACGCCAGCCATAGGTGCGACGAACAAGTTATTTGGCAATGAATATTGACCAATGTTCATGCGATATAGGACTTAGGGAAATGGGGTGAGTTGCTTAAAAATGAAGCACAATTGTACCGCCCTATACTAGGCTTATCAGGTCTTTTTTTGACTTCTTTTTTTGACTATATGATTTACTTTCAAGCTTGGTTTTAAATGGAAATTTGGTTAGAGCAGATATTAATGATGTTGGCTTTGCCTAAGTTTGGCTTATCGACTGTATTTGTTGTGTCATTGATCAGTGCAACCTTGTTGCCGCTTGGCTCGGAGCCTGTTGTGTTTGGGTTGATCAAACTCAATCCAGCTCTCTTTTGGCCGACTATATTTGTCGCCACCGCTGGTAACACCATTGGCGGCGCGATCGATTGGTGGATGGGCTACGGTGCGCACCGCGCTGTGGACAAGTACAAAGGCTCAAACAGCCATACCAAAGCGTTGGAATGGCTTGAACGCTTGGGCCCCGGAGCTTGCCTATTGGCTTGGTTACCAGTAGTCGGTGACCCTTTGTGCGCTGTAGCTGGCTGGTTGAAGCTCCCCTTTTGGCCATGTTTGTTTTACATGGCCATTGGAAAATTTCTTCGCTATTTACTCATAACAACATTGTTGTTAAACGTGTTTCCCAGCACAATTCCTATGTGGCCGTTTTAGCCACATCGGAATTTCGCAGACGAATATGCAATTCTTTGAGTTGCTTTTCGTCAACCAGTGAAGGTGCTTGCGTCAACAAACATTGCGCACGTTGCGTTTTCGGAAAAGCAATCACATCACGAATGGACTCTGCACCGGTCATCAGCGTCACAATGCGATCTAAACCGAAAGCCAAACCACCATGCGGCGGAGCACCATATTGCAGCGCATCCAGTAAGAAGCCAAATTTGATTTGCGCTTCTTCTGGCGTGATTTTGAGTGCATCAAATACTTTTTGCTGCACATCAGCACGGTGGATACGCACTGAACCACCGCCCATCTCCCATCCGTTCAGCACCATGTCATAACCCTTGGATATGCATTTCTCAGGGGCGGTGACCATCCAGTCTTCGTGACCGTCTTTGGGTGCCGTGAACGGATGGTGTGTTGCCGTGTAGCGCTGCGCTTCTTCGTCGTACTCAAACATCGGAAAATCAACCACCCACATTGGCCGCCATGCTTTTTCAAACAATCCGTTCTTTTTACCAAACTCGCTGTGACCGATTTTGATGCGCAATGCGCCAATCGCATCGTTCACAACTTTTTCTTTGTCTGCGCCAAAGAAAATCAAATCGCCGTCTTGCGCGCCAGTGCGAGCCAAGACTTCTGCAATTGCTTTGTCGTGGATGTTTTTCACAATCGGACTTTGCAAGCCATCGCGACCCTTGGCCAATTCATTGACCTTGATATAAGCCAAGCCTTTAGCACCGTAAATTTTGACAAACTCGGTATAGCCATCAATCTCGCCTCGGCTCAAACCACCGACTTCACGTGCACCACCAGGCACGCGTAAGGCGACCACGCGGCCACCTTTCATCGTTGCTGCGCCTGAGAAGACTTTGAAGTCAACATCGGCCATCACGTCAGTCACTTCAGTGAATTTAAGGCTCACGCGCAAATCTGGCTTGTCTGAACCATACACATGCATGGCGTCTTGGTAAGTCATCACTGGGAATTCACCCAAATCCACATTCATGGTGTTTTTGAACACGGTGGTGATCATGCCTTGGAACATGTCGCGAATTTCTTGCTCATCCAAGAACGACGTTTCAATATCGATCTGGGTAAATTCTGGCTGACGGTCTGCACGCAAATCTTCGTCGCGGAAACACTTCACGATTTGGTAATAACGGTCGTAGCCGGCGACCATCAACAGTTGCTTGAACAATTGTGGCGATTGTGGCAATGCAAAAAAGTGCCCATCGTGCACACGGCTAGGCACCAAATAATCGCGTGCCCCTTCTGGGGTGCTCTTCGTCAGCATTGGCGTTTCAATATCAATGAAGCCGTTCGCATCTAAGAACTTGCGCACTTCCATGGAAACTTTGTAGCGCAGCATCAAATTATTTTGCATGTACGGACGACGCAAATCCAGCACGCGGTGCGTCAAACGTGTCGTTTCAGACAAGTTCTCGTCATCCAACTGGAACGGCGGTGTGACTGACGCATTGAGCACGATCAACTCATGGCACAGCACTTCAATTTTGCCGCTTTTCAAACCATCATTCACCGTGCCTGTAGGTCGTGCACGCACCAAGCCTTTGATTTGAATACAAAACTCGTTGCGCACGCCTTCAGCCAGCTTGAACATATCTGCACGGTCAGGGTCACACACCACTTGCACATAACCTTCGCGGTCACGTAGATCAATAAAGATCACACCACCATGGTCACGGCGGCGATTCACCCAGCCGCACAATCTCACTGTATCACCGAGCAAAGCCTCAGTCACCAGACCACAATATTGGGTACGCATTGCCATAATTTTTCTCTACTCTATTCGTTGATAAATTCGTTAATAATTCTAGTTATTTAGGAAGCAGCGGTGCTAGCATGGTGGGAGAAACCACGCCCATGGACACGATATATTTCAACGCATCATCAACACTCATGTTCAGCTCAATGCAATCCGATTTTTTCAACATCACAAAATAACCGCCCGTTGGATTAGGTGTGGTCGGTACATAGACGCTGAGGTAATCTCCTTTGAGGTGATTCTTCACATCACCGCCAGGTGTGCCAGTCACAAAAGCAATGGTCCAAACGTCTGCACGCGGCCATTGCACCAAGACTGCGGTGCGAAAGGCACTTCCACCGTCAGCAAACAGGGTGTCCGACACTTGCTTGACGCTGGAATAAATGGAACGAACAACAGGAATGCGGTTTAAAAATGCATCACCCCAAATCATCAATTGACGACCCAAGAAATTACTGGCAGCCGCGCCAACTAACAGCAAAATAGCCAACGCCAGCAACACGCCAAAACCTGGAATATGAAAGCCAATCAGCTTGTCTGGATGCCAAGCAGCTGGTAAAATCAACAGTGTTTTATCCAGCGTGCTGAGCATCCACTCCAACAGCCAAATCGTGATGGCAAACGGCACAATGACCAGTAAACCAGCAAACAACCATTTACGTAGCTTAGACATGGACTTCCTTGGGGCTTTGAAGGTTAAACACTAGAAGCTGGCGACGCAGCAGACGCAGATATGGGTGCAACAGGCGCTGTCGCTGGAGCAGATGTAGGGGCAGCTATACCTGCAGAGCTACTCTCTGACGACACTGAATTAGTAGCTGTAGTGCTTGCTGATGCATCGCCAGATTTGGCATCAACCGCAGGCGCACTGTTTTTGCCGCCGCCTTCGCGGAAATCAGTCACGTACCAACCCGTACCTTTGAGCTGGAAGCCAGCCGCAGTGAGTTGCTTCTTAAAAGTAGCTTGGCCACAAGAGGGGCAATCGGTGAGTTGCGGATCCGACATTTTTTGCAAAACATCCTTGGCATGCCCGCAAGCGTTGCATTTATAAGCGTAAATAGGCATAAAAAGAGGGGTTTAAAGCGTCATAAAGGCGCAAAAGCATTGAAAACACCGCTTTTGCACAGCTTTCTATTATAAGTGGCTTAGGTTATGTAGCTTAGCAGGCTAAAAAACAAACATATGCATGCGAGATACCAATTGCATGACGATCAAACCCACGATAAAACCAAAACCAGCGTACATCAAACGCTGGAGTAATTTATTTGTTCTTTGTTGCTCGCGTAGCAAATCTTTGAGGATTTGCGACTCTGAGTCAGTACGTGAGGATTTGTGTTTGAGGTAGTTTGCCAATAGCGCCGGTAACTCAGGCAACAATTTGGCGTACTGCGGGGCTTGGTTTTTCAGCTCTTCAAGCAATTTTTGTGGTCCAATTTGCTCCAGCATCCATTTTTCTAAAAATGGCTTGGCGGTATTCCACAAATCCAAATCTGGGTCTAAATCGCGACCCAATCCTTCAATATTTAGCAAGGTTTTTTGTAACAAGACGAGCTGTGGTTGAATTTCGACATGGAAACGCCGCGAGGTTTGGAATAACCGCATTAACACTAGGCCGAGCGAGATTTCCTTGAGTGGGCGGTCAAAGTACGGCTCACAAACGGCGCGAATGGCAGATTCCAGCTCATCCACCCGCGTTTCTTTGGGCACCCAGCCAGATTCAATGTGCAACTCGGCCACACGCTTGTAGTCACGCCTGAAAAACGCTGTGAAGTTTTGTGCCAAATACTCTTTATCCACCTCGGTCAGGCTACCAATGATGCCAAAGTCAAGCAAGATATAACGCCCAAACGTCTCAGGCTCTAGGCTGACTTGGATATTGCCCGGGTGCATATCGGCGTGAAAAAAACCATCTCGGAAGACTTGGCTGAAGAAAATGGTGACACCGTCACGGGCGAGTTTTTTGAAATCAACCCCCGCATCACGGAGCACCTGCGTTTGGTTAATGGGCACGCCTTTCATGCGCTGCATCACCATCACCTCTGGGTGACAATAATCCCAGTACATATCGGGAATCATGACCAAGTCTTTTTCAGCTTTGTGCAACGACATATTCCGCTTCAGTTGCGCGGCGCTGGAGGCTTCACGGATCAAATCAAGCTCGTCATGCAGGTATTTGTCAAACTCGCTAACCACCTCTCGCGGTTTCAGGCGCTTGCCATCCACGCTGAGCTTTTCCACCCAACCAGCCATCATGTGCATCAAGCTCAGGTCTTTATCGATCACCGGCAGCATGTTGGGGCGCAACACTTTGACAGCGACGTCACGGCTGATGCCTTGTTTGTCTGTGATCGTCGCAAAATGCACCTGTGCCACCGAAGCGCTGGCAATGGGTGTGTGGCCGAATGAGGTAAAAATCTCAGCGAGTGGTTTTTTAAACGCGCGCTCAATGCTCTCAACGGCAATGCGCGAGTGAAACGGTGGCACACGGTCTTGTAAACGAGCCAACTCATCGGCAATATCCAATGGCAAAAGATCACGCCGTGTTGACAGCACTTGTCCGAATTTAACAAAAATTGGCCCCAAACTCTCCAAGGCTTCCCGTAAACGCTGTCCACGCGGCGCATTCAAATTTCGTCCAAGCGACGCAACACGGGCGATAGCAGTCAGCCACGGTTTTTGAAAACTCGTCAAAACCAGCTGGTCTAAACCAAAACGCAGCGCAATCCAAACGATGAAGACGCCCCGAAAAAGCCGTCTCATGAGGCAGCCTTGGGTTGTTGATTTGCTGCAGATTGATTTCCTGCGTCAGCGTCAACAACTTTGGTGACTAAAAATGATTTCAACCCTGCAGCGGCTTGCTTGGCCGCGCTAGCCACCGCATGCGCGGGGGCATCACCCAAAATACGTGATAAATCCTCTTCAACGTCCCAGCGTACGTGGTCGACCAGCCAGTTTACCTCGGCAGCAAGCTGCACATCGCCTTCTATCTTGATGGGTGGTTTACCACCAGCTAAAACGGTTTGAACCAGTGATACAGGTGAATCATCGGCAACCAGCAAGCTCAAATCAGCGGTTTTTTGACTGGTATCAAGCTCTAATAAACCTGCAGGCGTTGCTGCTAGTGTCGTTGACAGTGTTCGCCATTGGATGCGAACAACACGGCCTTTGAACCGAGCCAAGCGCGCTGTTGCTTCGGGCTCTTGCATCAAGACATGGTTTAACAACAAAACAAGGCGATGCTGCACCTCGTCAACGGCCCAATCGGGAGGTTGCAGCTTGGTGAGCTTATCTACCAGGTCATTCAGCAAAGAAAAAGGGGACGATGTTGCCATAGCCCCCGATTATTCACGACTTTTGCGATTTTTATAATCGCAAGGTTTATAAATGTCGCAAGGTTTATAAATTTACTGCAGCGCTTGCACACCTGCAACCAACCAACCCCCGCCATTTTTGGATTTGGTCATGTTCCACACTTCGCGGAACGGTGCT
The DNA here is from genome assembly GCA_043764955.1 of Polaromonas sp. GTDB lineage: Bacteria > Pseudomonadota > Gammaproteobacteria > Burkholderiales > Burkholderiaceae_C > Aalborgiella. The sequence continues at coordinate 74 of JAYUJX010000134.1, read as the reverse complement.
GGACCAGCTGACATGTCTTCACGAATCATGCCTGAAAACTCCACACTGGCCATATATTCAGTCGCCATTTCTTC
>JAYUJX010000133.1:0-2099 GCA_043764955.1 Polaromonas sp. | reverse complement strand
GCACATCGGGCTTGTCTATGCCCATGCCAAAAGCGATGGTGGCGACCATCACCAAGCCGTCTTCTCGTAAAAACCGGTCTTGGTTGCTTTGTCGCACACTTGCGTCCAGTCCTGCGTGGTAGGGCAAAGCGGGTATACCTTCGCTGCTCAAAGTCTGCGCAATGTCTTCCACTTTTTTGCGCGATTGGCAGTACACAATGCCGGCATCGCCTTCGTGTTCGTTACGGATAAAACGCAGCAGTTGCTGGGTTGGGTCTTTCTTTTCAACCAAACGGTAGCGAATGTTGGGTCGATCAAAGCTGCTGACGAAGTGGGCGGCTTCTTGCAGTTGCAAGCGCTCAATCATGTCGTCACGCGTCAAATCGTCGGCAGTTGCCGTCAAGGCGACGCGCGGAACGTTGGCGAAACGTTCATGCAGCACAGTCAAAGCGCGGTATTCTGGCCTGAAATCATGCCCCCATTGGCTCACGCAATGGGCTTCGTCAATGGCAAATAGGCTGAGCAAGCCGCGCTCGTATAACGAATCTAATTGCGCTAAAAACCGTGGATTGGTCACCCGTTCAGGCGCCGCGTAAAGCATGGTGATGCTGCCACTGAGCAAGCGTTTTTCAAGTGCGTAGCTGGCCTCAGCAGTCAAACTTGAGTTTAAGTAAGCGGCATCAACGCCAGCTTCCAAAAGCGCCCCCACTTGGTCGTGCATGAGCGCAATCAAGGGCGAAATCACAATCGTTACGCCGTGCCCAGCTTGTTGCCGTGCTAGGGCTGGAATTTGATAGCAGAGAGACTTTCCGCCGCCCGTCGGCATCAGCACCAGCGCATCTCCCCCAGCGCTGACGTGGTCAATGATGGCTTCTTGGGGGCCTCTAAACGCTGTGTAACCGAAGACGTCGAGTAGCAGTTTTCTGTGCAAAGTAGGCATTCAGAGCGCTAAAAGAGGATATTTAGCGGAAATTGGAGAGGTAATTCAAGAGGAGGTTGAAGGGCATGTAAGTAAATACAGTCTTGATTGTCGCAAATTTTTAGTTCGTTTGAAGTTCGGCTAGAAGTCTTTCTACAATGGAGAGTTATACGGATATTTTATGAAACCAATTATTTACACCCGTGGCCAGCAGTTGCCCAACATATTAGCCAAGCGCATCATGATTTTGGACGGTGCTATGGGTACCATGATTCAGCGTTTCAAGCTGAACGAAACGCAGTACCGCGGCGAACGGTTTGCTGATTTTCACAAAGACATCAAGGGCAACAACGAGTTGTTGTCGTTGACGCGTCCCGATGTCATCAGCGATATTCACGAAAAATACCTTGCTGCAGGGGCAGATTTGATCGAAACCAACACCTTTGGCGCTACAACAATAGCGCAAGACGATTACGACATGGCGCATTTGGCGCGGGAAATGAACTTGGAGTCCGCAAAATTAGCGCGCGCAGCCTGCGACAAGTATTCAACGGTTGATAAACCCCGTTTTGTAGCTGGCGCATTGGGACCTACGCCCAAAACTGCCAGTATCAGCCCCGATGTGAACGACCCAGGCGCTAGGAATGTGACCTTTGAAGCCCTGCGAGCCGCGTATTACGAGCAGGTGGAGGCTTTGGTAGAAGGCGGTAGTGATGTTTTGCTGGTTGAAACCATTTTTGATACTCTCAATGCAAAAGCAGCCTTGTTTGCGATTGACGAGTATTTTGAAAACTCAGGCGAACGCCTGCCGCTCATCATCAGTGGTACGGTGACGGATGCTTCTGGGCGTATTTTGAGTGGTCAAACCGTGACTGCTTTTTGGCACAGCGTGCGCCATGCAAGGCCGTTGGCGGTGGGTTTGAACTGTGCGCTGGGCGCTGCTTTGATGCGACCTTATGTGCAAGAGCTGCATCGCACGGCGACAGACACGTACATCAGTTGCTACCCGAACGCGGGTTTGCCTAACCCGATGAGTGACACGGGCTTTGACGAAACGCCTGATGTCACATCGCGCTTGGTACGTGAGTTTGCTGAAGAGGGCTTGGTCAATATCGTTGGCGGTTGCTGCGGCACGACGCCAGAGCATATTCATGCGATTCAGCAGGCGGTTCAAAGCTCCCCCATTCGGAAATTGAATACG
>JAYUJX010000132.1:0-2099 GCA_043764955.1 Polaromonas sp. | reverse complement strand
AACGCAGGTCGCGCATGACCGGGCTCGGGCAACAAGTCAAAGCCGTACAAGGGCTTGTCCTTCAAAAACACCTTGCCCACGTTCCAAGACACGCCTTTATCGACCATGCGTTGGCCACACCCCAAGCGGTCAAAAATCTCCAAACTTCGTTTTGAAAAACAAATCGCCTTAGAACCACTCGCCGTGAGTTTGCCTTTGTTCAGCAGCACGACGCTTTGACCACGCTGCGCCAAGTCAATCGCCAAAGTCAAACCCACAGGTCCTGCGCCAATGATGACAACGGGATGCATACGCTTCAACCTTAATTATTGATTCTTTTTATTGATTTTCCAAAGCTTTCCACATCTCAATATCGCGCTCGGCAGTCCAAATGCGCGGGTCAGTGTATTTCGTGGCTTCGTCGTAGGCGCGGGTCACGTCAAACGGCATGCAATGGTCAAAAATCACCCATTGTCCGTAGGTCGGGCGCAGGCGGTTCATGGTCTCAATATAGACGGTGTTCAGGTCCTTACCCGCATTCGCACCGGCCTGCACACTGGCGTAAACGTCTGACACAAAAGCACGCGTCTCTGTCAAACCTTGCGCGACTTGAGCGGGCGTTTGAAGCGCTGCGCCACGGCCTGGAACGAGTTTTTCGGGTTTCAGAGCGGCAATCGCGTCTAAAGTTTTCGGCCAGTCTTTGAAATAGGCGTCACCAGCATAAGGTGTTGCACCAAATTCGACCAAATCGCCGCTGAACAAGATTTTTTGTTGCGGCAACCAGGCCACGGTGTCACCCTTGGTGTGGCCACGGCCCAATTGCAGCAGCTGCACTTCCAGCTTGCCCAGCCAGCTGGTCATCTTACCGGTAAACGTCATGGTCGGCCAAGTCATGCCCGGTGGCACAGACTCCACCGCATTGAACAGGCGTGGAAAGCGGCCAATCTCACTGGCTTTGTCTTGTTCGCCGCGCTCGACGATCAAGTCATACGTGTCTTGGCTGGCCAAAATTTGCTCGGGTTTGTAAGCACTCGCACCCAGCACGCGCACTGCGTGGTAGTGGCTCAGAACCACGTATTTGATGGGCTTGTCGGTCACTTCGCGGATACGGCGGATGACATCTTGCGCCATCACCGGCGTGGCCTGGGTATCTATCACCATCACCGCGTCGTCGCCGATGATGATGCCGGTGTTTGGGTCGCCCTCGGCGGTGTAGGCGTAGGCGTTGTCGGAGAGTTTGTCGAAACTGACTTTTTTGACTTCCAGATCGGCTTGGCTGGCAAACGTTTTCGTTATGGTTTTCGTTATGGTTTTGGCTTCTGTGTTGCTCATAAATGTTCCTACTTGTTTGATTTTTTATTTTAACTAACTAATTTGTGTATGTTTAATTTTTATCGTATAGTTCTGTAAAAACCAAACAACCATGTCAAAAACTGAACCTCAAACAATCACGCCGAAACAGCGTGGCATTCAAAGCATGGAGGTCGGTGGTCAGTTATTGCTGGCTTTGGCGCAACACGGCAGCCCTATGCCCTTGAAAGACTTGGCGCGAGATGCTGGCATGGTGCCCGCCAAGGCTCACCCCTATCTTGTCAGCTTCAACAAACTGGGTTTGATTGTGCAAGACGAGGTCAGTGGTCACTATGGCTTGGGGCCTTTGGCCATGCAGCTTGGATTGATCAGTTTGCAACAGTTTGACCCTGTCCGTTTAGCCACCCCGCTCTTGGCAGATTTGGCCAAACAACTCGGTCACACCGTCGCATTGGCGGTATGGGGCAACCGCGGGCCGACGATAGTGCGGATTGAAGAATCGCCCAATTTAGTCCACGTCACCATGCGCCACGGCACGGTGATGAGCTTGCGCAACACGGCTTCCGGCCGCTTGTTTGCCGCGTATTTGCCCGAAGAAACGGTGTTGGCGGCTCTTGAGGAAGAACACGCTTACGAGCAGCGCCATGCACCGACCGCACACGCCATACCGCCCAGCCTAGATGCAGATTTCAGCAACAACCTTGAAAAAGTACGCCAAAACGGCATCAGCGACGCCGTGAATCTGTCCGTCTCAGGCGTCAGCGCCTTGGCTGCACCGGTGTTTGACGAATCAGGGAAAATTGTTTTGA
>JAYUJX010000131.1:0-7664 GCA_043764955.1 Polaromonas sp. | reverse complement strand
AGCGGACTTAAGCCCTACAGACTGTAATGTTGTTGCAAATATCACGCTTGCGAACGATGGAGGATCTTTATCGCTTCCATACTACATTCCTGGCGATGGCGCATGGGTACGGACTTCTTTCTACACAACAAGCCCTATTGCTTGGCAAGCGTCCACTGGCTTCACACTTCTCAGCAATGACCAACTGGTTCGCTACGAGGGCAGCGCGACATCTGCATCAACTGGGAATGTCAACATGGCACTCAACAATGAAGTAATTTCAAGCGACAAAATGTTGGTGCTTTCATGTGATACCAACGCTGACATATACCCAGTAGGCAGCTATTTAGGGCAAGCAAACCTACCTACACCAACTCAAGAGGCTTTAACAAGCTGCAATATTGGAATAACTGTGATCGGTACAAATTCAAATTTCAGCTATGCCAGCCCAGCCCTGCTACCTGGTCAAGACATCAATTTGTTATTGCCACCCATGGCATTCATGGACACCGTTTATGCAGGATCAACTGGAACGACGGCTCAAAACAGTTATGTCAATGTTTACACATCGTCACCAGCCAATGCATTGACGAACTTGCAAACAATTTTGCTTCGTTTGCACAATTTGATGGCAACATAACTGATGCTATTGAACTATTTATGAACCAAGCAATTATTTAATTTCTCTAACTCAGCAAACAACAGTAATAACGGCAACCACAAAATCCCCTTCCATCCCGCTGACGGATGCAAGGAGATTTTTAATTGCCTTACTTTGCTATCATGCTGTACGCACCTATTGGAGAACGTCTATGCCTCTGTCAAAGTCACACAAACAAGTCGCCATGAAAGCGCTTTTAGCCACCATCATGCTGTCTTGCTTGGCAGGCATAGCCGGCTTGCAGCTTGCGCCCAATGTTCCGTTACTCACGGTTTTGCTCAATTGCGCAATTTGGGCGGCTGTCATGTTTGTAGCCCTCATTTTTGTGGCTATTTTGTCGTTGACCTTCAACCAATTCATCCTGCGACACGGCGGCACAGACGCTGATTGGTTTTGGTTCAAAGGCGAACCGCCGGGGTTGGAGAGGCAACGGGCACAGTTGAAAGAGCAGAATAAGTGAACTTCTGCCTTTTTATGGCATAAATATGGCTATAGACGGCGTATTTATTGCCTAAGCAGCTATTTTATTGATAGCGTTTTGCAAATATTACAAAATATTGTATTATTGCAGTCATGACAGACCCCAAACCCTTAGCCTTTCGCGGCAGTTCGCAAGATGATTTGCGAGCTTTCCCTACGACTGCAAAGCGAGAAGCGGGTCATCAGCTTGACCAAGTACAGCACGGGTTTGAGCCTGATGACTGGAAACCAATGCCGACCATTGGATCAGGCGTTAGAGAGATTCGAATCAGAGACCAAGCAGGCGCTTTTCGCGTGATTTACATGGCTAAGTTTGCAGATGCTGTCTATGTTTTGCATTGTTTTCAAAAGAAAACCGAAAAAACCAGCAAAGCAGATATTGATTTAGCCAGCAAACGGTATCGTGACTTAAAAATGGAGTTGCAACATGACTAAGACCAAAGGTGAAACAATGAAAAGTGAAAAATTTGCCAGCGTCTGGGACGCTATTGAAGACACGCCAGAAGAGGCTGAAAACTTGAAACTGCGCTCAAGTTTGATGATCGCCCTCAAAGCGCATTTGAACAAGACCGGTTTGACCCAAGTCCAAGCTGCAAAACTCTTCGGCGTGACCGCGCCACGGGTTTCGGACTTGATGCGGGGAAAGATCAATCTTTTTGGGCTTGATTCGTTGGTTAATATGGCTGTGGCTGCGGGTTTGCATGTGGAGATTCGGGTGAGTGAGGTTGCATAAAGAACGCTATTTTTTGCTCTAGCCGTCGTATTTATTGTCTGAACAGCTATTTTATTTATAGCGTTTTGCAGCATAAATTTGACTTTATACTTCAATACCCCAAGCTAACATCAATTTAAAACCATGAAGACACTATCGAAAATACTACTTTCATCACTTTTTTTAATCATTGCTGGATGTAGCACCACGCCTAGAGAAATGAGAGCAGATGCAAATGAAAAAGGAACTCTAAAAGTTGATATGCCTTTTGAGATAGTTCGTGCGAATGTCTTGATGCAGGCAAGAAAATGCTACGACGGAAAACTTAGGGTCTCTTACAACGAACACGTAATCGAAGATATTAAACCTGGGGAATACACAGCACTACACGTTCTCCATAAGGGTGCGTCTCCTACAGTCAGAGTATCTCACTCCTTTGACATTAAGAAAAATTCTTCAGGCGGAACAGAAGTCTCGTGGTTCATTGCTGGCTTGATTACAAAAGACTTTAAGCCAACAATCGAATATTGGGTAAAAGGGCTAGAAGGCAGATGTGGAATGGTTTATGACAAATAAGTCAGAAATCCAATTTGCAATAACCTACCCCCGCGCAGCCTGCAACACATCCCGAGTCTGAATAGCCACTTTCCGCGCCGCAGCCGCAAAATCAGCCCCACTCGACGCATACAACACCGCACGTGAGGAGTTGACGATGATGGGGGCGGTGGTTTCGCCGTTTTGTTGTTTCCAGCCAGCTTTGACGGTGGCTACCGCATCACCACCCTGAGCGCCTACGCCGGGGATGAGTAGGGGGACGTGGGGGGCTACTTTTCGGACGCGTTCTATTTCATTCGGGTAGGTTGCGCCTACGACCAAACCTAGCTGGCCATTGGTGTTCCACTCGCCTTGGGCTAGTTTGGCGATGTGTTCGTACAACAACGGCTCGCCCTCGACAGAGCTTAAGCGCTGGGCTTGGAAGTCGTCGCCACCGGGGTTGGAGGTGCGGCAGAGCAGGAAGGCGCCTTTGCCGTGGTAGGCCAGGTAGGGTTGCACAGAGTCAAAACCCATAAACGGGGACAGGGTGACGGCGTCTGCTCCGTAGCGCTCGAAGGCTTCAATGGCGTATTGCGCGGCGGTGGAGCCGATGTCGCCGCGTTTGGCGTCCAAAATCACGGGGACGTGGGGCGCAGTGCGGCGCATGTGCTGCATGAGCTTTTCCAGCTGGTCTTCGGCGCGGTGGGCGTGGAAATAGGCGATTTGGGGTTTGAAGGAGATCACCAGATCTGCGGTGGCGTCCACAATAGCGGCACAAAAGTCGTAGATTTTGCTGGCATCGCCTTTGAGATGGGTGGGGAATTTGGACGGCTCGGGGTCTAGACCGACGCAGAGCATGGATTGGTTGCGGCGCTCGGCTTCTTTGAGTTGTTCTAAAAAGGTCATGGGGAGATTGTAAATTAGCACTCGTTTTATAAAAACCGTTCGGACTGAGCCTGTCGAAGTCATCAAGAACCCTTCGACAGGCTCAGGGCGAACGGAAAACGCTTACGATCAAACCATGCAAAAACTCTCCGCAAAACAACTCTGGCTCTTGATTATTCTCACCATCGTGTGGGGCTTGAACTGGCCGGTGATGAAGCTGGGCGTAACGGGCATGCCACCGCTGCAGTTCAGAACCATGTCGATGTGGCTGGGGCTACCGGTACTGGCTTTGGCGCTGGTGTGGTTAAAAGTGCCGTTTGCCATGCCGCGCAAACATTGGCCTGAGCTGCTCTTGCTGGCGGCGACCAATATGTTCATCTGGCATGTGTGCATTATTTTGGCGATTCAGTCGCTGTCCAGCGGGCGGGCGGCGATTTTGGGTTACACCATGCCTATTTTTTCAGCGATTTTGGGGGCAATCTTTTTTGCCAGCGTCATGACCAAGCGCAACTGGTTGGGCGTGGCCGCCGCTGCACTGGGCGTGGCGCTGCTGCTGTGGCATGAAATGATGGGCTTGAGCGGCAAACCCCTGGGCGTGGCCTTGGCTTTGACCGCAGCCGCCACTTGGGCTCTGGGCACACAGCTGCTGCGCCGCACCAAAATTGACACCCCCACCTTGGCGATTTCGTTTTGGATGACGGTATTGGCCTGCATCGTGATGATGGCGCTGACGGTGACGTTTGAGCGCGATGCCTGGGTTATGCCGTCCCGCAGCTCATGGTTTGCGATTGTTTATAACGCGGTGCTGGTGTTTGGCTTCGCCCACGCCGCGTGGTTTTACTTGGCGCGCACACTGCCGCCAGTGGCATCTACGCTGTCGGTGATGTTTATCCCGATTTTGGGGGTGTTTGTGGGCGCGTACTGGCTGGGCGAAGTCTTGCACTGGCAAGATTGGGCGGCGGTTGGGCTGATGGTGGTGGCGATTGCGTCAGTCCTTGCACCGACTAAATCACCAGTGACGGCTAAAGCGAGTTAGAAAGACGCTTTAGCCAAACACAAATCCGCCCACGCCTTGGCTTTGTCCGCCGGGTTGCGCAGCAAATTGGCAGGGGAATAGGTCACGACAACGGGGATGCCCTGATAGCTATGGACAGCACCACGCAACTGCCCCAGCGGCGGCACGGGGTTGCTAACGGAGTTTGCCAACAGCGCCTGCGCGGCATAGCGGCCCATGGCTAGAATCATTTTCGGGCGCGACAGCGTCACTTGGCGGCGCAAAAACGCCTCGCACTGCGCCAGCTCTTGCGCACCTGTGCTTTGGCCCTCGGTGCGGCATTTGACGGACGGAGTCAGGGTGACTTGCTGTGCATTCAAACCCATGGCTTTGAGCATATTGCCCAATAAAACGCCTGCTTCTCCCGTGAAAGCTGTACCTGCGGCTTCGTCAGACTCGGTAGGCGGGTCGCCCACAATCAGCCAATCGGCTTGTTGATTTGTCGCTTGCTCACCAAAAACAATGCCTTTTCGCCCTACGCACAGCTGGCAAGCTTGGCAAGCTTGTGCAGTTTGCTGCAGCGTTGACCAATCCATCTCTTGCAAGCCAGCGGGCATGGGCTGCAGCGCCAAGGCAGGGCTGGCAGGCTGCTTAACTGTTTGTTTAGCGGGTAAATTGGCGGGTGATTTCTCGGATGTGGCTCTGGGAGATGTATTTATCGGCGTAGTCGGCGTATTTACTGCCTGAACAGCTATATTATTTATAGTATTTTGCGGTTTATCTTGTGACGTTTCATCAACAGATTGAATGTCTTCTGCAACTTCTGCAAGCGTTTCAGGCTGCCAAACGGTGATACCCATTTCTTGCAGCATGGCGCGTTGGCGGGTGTCTAAATCTAAGCTCATAGATGCAAACTCATAACTTCAGACTCATCACAATCGCGTCTTCGCGGCCATTGGCTTTGGGACCTTTCGGGTAGTAATCTTGCCGAACGCTGACCAGCTTGAAACCCTGCGCTTTGTAAACTTGCAGCGCCCGCTCGTTGTTCGCACGCACCTCTAGCCACAACCACGCGGCGCCCTGCCCGCGCGACCAGACGGCCAAGGCATCCAGCATCAGCTTCGCCCAACCTTGGCGCTGAAACGGTTCTGCCACGGTGATGTTGAGCAAATGCACTTCCTCAAATCCTTTCATGGCGATGAAATAGCCCAGAATGTCTGCGTCTGTCTTTGCATTGACGGTCAAAACTTGCATTTGGTAGCCGGTTTTGATGGAATCTTCAAAATTGGCGCGGCTCCACGGATGCGGGTAGACGGCGTTTTCGATCTGCAAGACGCGATCTAGCCAATCTGCCGTGAGGGCTTGAAAATTCACTTCAAGTTCCGCCTCGGGCTTCGTTGCTGGCTTCAAAATCGCATTCATGGCTGGATTTTAGTTTGTCACTGCCACAGTGAGTTTTAGCGCGACACGTTCTGCCGTGGTTTGCGCCACTTTGTCACGAACGTAGAGCGGCAAGGCTTGGTCGGCAGCAACACCCAAACCCGCTGCCAACATGGCTGGCGCTAGGCGCAGCATGGCGGTGGCGGTGGGTAAGGCGTTGATTCGGTTGGCATCATCCAAGCAATTGCCAGCCAAGCTAAAACCAGCTTCAAACTGTAAATCAGCAGGTTTGCAGAGCTGAATATCAGAATTTATAGCCCAAACGCCGTCGTTGTAGGCATAACTAGCGGCATAGACCTCGCCCATGCGAGCGTCTAAAACGGCTTGGATGTGTGTAGAACCTGAACTACAACGCGCTTCTTCAGCCACAGTCAAGAGTGTATCGACAGGTAAAACTTGAATGCCGCCAGCCCCAAACGCCAAACCCTGCGCCACCGAACACGCCGTGCGCAAGCCCGTGAAAGAGCCCGGCCCGCGCCCGAAAACGATGGCGTCTAGCTGCTGGAGGGTTAAATTAGCTTCATTCAACAGCGCCATGATGGCGGGGATCAAGGCGGCCGAGGTTTTAGCGCCGCCTTCGGACACATGCTGCCACGTTTGCTGACCGTCTGTGACGACGATGAACATGATTTCAGTACTGGTGTCGAAAGCGAGTAGTTTGTAAGCCAAAAGCTGGGAAATTGCACCATTTGCGTTCATATGTGCGGAATGTAACGAATTGATGGATGACATCACTCTATTATCAAGGCACAGGATAATGGCTTGATGAATTTTTTTTACCGAATGTGCCGTTTTTGCGGGCTGGTTAGCTTGATTGGGCTTTTTTGGCTGCCGCACGTAGCAACAGCTGCAACTGCAACGCGGGAAGCCGCACCGCAACTCCCACCCGTTATCTCCCAAGCTCTAGCCAGTGCTGGCGTGCCTCGCGAAGCGGTTAGTTTTGAGGTGCGCGCTGTTTCTGGCGACGCACCGCCGCGTTTGAGTTACAAAACCGGCGTGGCGATGAACCCGGCATCGGTCATGAAACTGGTCACCACCTTTTCCGCCTTGGATATCTTGGGGTCAGATTTCACTTGGAAAACTGGGTTTTACACCGACGGTGCGCTGAGTAAAGGTGTTTTGAATGGCAACCTCATCATCAAAGGCGGTGGCGACCCCAAATGGGTGCTGGAGCGGATTGAGGAGAATTTCAAAACTCTGCAAGTCTTGGGCGTGCAGCGCATCACAGGCGACATTATTTTAGACAACAGCGTGTTTGACTTACCCGAAAAGAATTCAGCTGATTTTGATGGCGAACCCATGCGTCCGTACAACAGCGCACCCGATGGTTTACTGGTTAATTTTAAAGCGCTGATTTTGAAATTTTTACCCGATCCGCAAACGCAAACCATCCGCGTCGTCAGTGAGCCACCCATGGCTGATGTCACGATTGACGCGCAAGTCACCGCCACGACCGACGGCTGTGGCGATTGGCGCAGCGGCTTGCGTGCGGATTTCTCCAACCCCAACAAAGTCCAATTCAACGGCAGCTACAGCGTGCGTTGTGGTGAAAACACTTGGCCTGTCGCCTATATTGAGCCAGCAAGCTACGCCATTCGCGTCGTCAGAGCCATGCACAAAGCGTCGGGCGGCTTGCTGGACGGCAAGGTTCGCTATGGCACCATGCCACGTACTGCCCTGCTGCTGTGGCAAGCGCCGTCGTTACCGCTGTCGCAAATCATTGCTGACGTGAACAAATTTAGCAACAACGTGATGGCACAGCAGGTTTTTTTGACGCTGAGCGCGCAGTATTCAACATTCAACATGTCGCTGCATCTGCCGGGTGCGCCGCGCACGGGCAACTTTGTAAGATCGGCGGCCACTGTGCAGCAGTGGTGGCGCGAGCGGTTTGGGCGAGCCGTGAAAGCGCCGACGCTGGACAATGGCTCAGGACTCAGCCGCAGTGAGCGCATCACGGCACAATCACTGAGTGAGTTGCT
>JAYUJX010000130.1:0-7699 GCA_043764955.1 Polaromonas sp. | reverse complement strand
CAAAACCAAGGAAACGACCTAGAGGTTTCAATCCTTTTTTCTCGGCTAAAGTTTCGTTCATCAACACGCAAGCACCACCGCCGTCTGAAAACTGGCTGGCATTGCCTGCAGAAATCAAACCACCTGGCAAGGCGGAGCGAAGTCCAGCAATGCCTTCTTTGGTCGTGCCATCACGAATGCCTTCGTCATTGCTTACCGTCACTTGCTTGGTCGTCAAACCCATGACAGGATCGGCCACACCCATGGTCACGGTGATAGGTGCAATTTCTGCTTCAAATAAGCCGGCAGCCAAAGCGGCAACCGCTTTTTGCTGGCTAGCTGCGCCGTATTCATCCATCGCTTCACGGCTGATACCGTAGCGTTTAGCGACTTGCTCTGCCGTTTGCAACATGTTCCAGTAAATTTCTGGCTTGTTTTTGACCAACCAAGCATCTGCCAACATATGCGTGTTCATTTCTTGCTGGACGCATGAAATGCTTTCAACGCCACCAGCCACGTAAATATCACCTTCGCCAGCAATAATGCGTTGCGCTGCCAGTGCAATAGTTTGCAGGCCAGAGGAACAAAAACGGTTAACCGTCATACCCGAAGTGGTGATAGGTAAACCTGCACGCAATGCAACTTGCCGTGCAATATTGGCACCTGTAGCGCCCTCTGGTGTAGCACAACCCATGATGACGTCGTCAACCTCAGCGCCTTCAATACCTGCGCGTTTGACCGCATGCTCTACAGCATGGCCGCCTAGTGTTGCACCATGCGTCATGTTGAAAGAACCCTTCCAGCTTTTTGCTAAAGGGGTGCGTGCGGTAGATACGATTACTGCTGATGTCATGATTTTTGTCCTTAGATTTTTGGAATAAATTGATGCTAATTAGACTAATTAATAAATAAATTATTTAGTTAAATAATTAGTTGAAGGTTTTACCTTCAGCAACTAACTTTGCCAAGAGAGGCGCTGGCTTCCAAAATGCACCATCATCCAATGGGTTTTGCGCAAATTTATTCATGCTTTGAACCACATTGAACAAGCCTACCTGGTCGGCATAGTTCATAGGGCCGCCTCGGTAGATCGGGAAGCCATAACCCATAAGGTAAACCATATCAATATCGCTAGCCTTGGTGGCAATACCTTCTTCAAGTATGTGCGCCGCTTCATTGACCAAAGCGTAGACCAAGCGCTGCACGATTTCTTCATCTGAAATTTTGCGTGGTGTGATACCTAAAGATTTGCGATGCTCTTCAATCATGGCAACGACTTCTGCGTTAGGCACTGCATCACGCTTTCCAGCGATATAGTCATACCAGCCTGCACCTGTTTTTTGGCCAAAACGACCTTTTTCGCACAACAAATCAGCTGTCTTGCTGTATTTCATATTTGGTTTTTCAACCACGCGGCGTTTACGAATGGCCCAGCCAATGTCGTTACCCGCCAAGTCACCCATACGGAATGGCCCCATCGCAAAACCAAAATTTTCCATGGCTTTATCGACTTGCGCTGGCGTACAGCCTTCGTCCAACAAAAAGCCACCTTGGCGACCATATTGTTCAATCATACGGTTGCCAATGAAGCCATCGCACACACCAGACACAACCGATGTTTTCTTGATCTTTTTACCCAACGCCATAACGGTAGCTAAAACATCTTTTGCCGTTTTTTCACCGCGAACTACTTCAAGAAGTTTCATTACATTGGCTGGGCTGAAGAAATGCGTACCAATCACGTCTTGCGGGCGTTTGGTGAAGCTAGCGATTTTGTTCAAATCTAAGGTTGAAGTGTTGCTTGCCAAGATAGCACCCAGCTTCATAACGCGATCAAGTTCTTTAAAAACCGCTTCTTTGACACCCATTTCTTCAAATACGGCCTCAATGACCATGTCCGCATCCTTCAAATCATCGTAACTCAATGTTGTGCTCAATAAGCTCATGCGTTGGTCGTATTTGTCTTGCTTCAGTTTTCCACGTTTAACTTGAGATTCGTAATTTTTGCGAATGGTAGCAACACCACGATCCAGCGCATCTTGCTTCATTTCCAACATCTTGACGGGAATGCCAGCATTCAAGAAATTCATGGCAATGCCGCCACCCATCGTTCCAGCACCGATTACAGCTATCGATTTAACAGCACGTTGAGGCGTATCTACAGGCACATCAGGTATTTTTGAAGCGGCACGATCTGCCACAAATATGTGACGTAACGCTTTGCTTTCAGGCGTCAACATGAGATTGATGAACAAGTCACGCTCAATACGCATGCCGGCATCAAACTTTTGTTTAGTAGCTGCAATCACGGCTTCTACACATTTCATAGGTGCAGGATAGTTTTTCGACATGCCTTTGACCATGTTGCCAGCAAAACCGAAATAGGCGTCGCCCAACGGATGCTTGCAAGGCAAATTACGCACTAAAGGCATTGGACGTATTGCAGCAATGGACTGTACGAATGCCATGGCTTCTTCAGCCAATGAATCTGGCGAAGCTGACAACTTGTCAAACAACTTTTGACCAGGTAGTTGCGCCAACAATTCGCTTTTAACCGGTTCACCACTGACTATCATATTCAAAGCTGCTTCAACGCCCAACACGCGTGGCAGTCTTTGCGTGCCACCTGCGCCAGGAATCAAGCCCAGCTTTACTTCTGGCAGAGCAATGCTGCAACCAGGCGCAGCAATACGGTAATGGCAACCCAAAGCCAACTCTAAGCCGCCACCCATGGCAACGCTGTGCATGGCTGCAACCACAGGTTTAGATGAATTCTCAACTGCCAAAATGACGCTTAACAAGTTTGGCTCTTGCAGTGCTTTTGGACTACCAAATTCTTTAATATCAGCGCCGCCGGAGAATGCCTTGCCAGCTCCCGTGATAACGATAGCTGTCACACTTGCATCACTATTGGCTAAGGTCAAACTATCGGTGATGCCTTGACGAGTCGCCAAACCCAGTCCGTTAACTGGTGGATTGTCTAAAGTGATAACCGCCACGTTACCGTGGACTTTGTATTGAGCTGTCATGCTAATGTTCCTTCAAGAGCTATAAAACCAATAAAATAGAACGATCGTTCTTTTTTAGTATTGTAGTGACAATTTATTGAATTAGAAATTCAAAATGTCTCCCTAGGGACAAGCCTAAGTGATCGAGATTTAAACTTCCAGCCATTCCTTGCGAATTGCGGCATCTTGTCGCAATGAATCTGGTGTACCTGCAAAAACGATACTGCCATGTCCCATAACCAAAGCACGGTCTGAAATAGCCATAGCAATAGTCAGTTTTTGTTCGATCAATAAAACTGAGACACCTTTTGAACGAAGTGTTTTGAGATATTGTCCAACTAACTCCACGATTTTCGGTGCCAAACCTTCAGTGGGCTCATCGATGATGATGAGGTCCGGATCACCCATCAAGGTACGGCAAAGCGTTAGCATCTGCTGCTCACCGCCGGACAAAACACCTGCCTCGGTATGCTCACGTTCTTTAAGACGTGGGAACATGGAGAACATATCGTCAAATGACCAACGACTGCTTTTACCCGTACCCTTTTGTCCCAATAACAAATTTTGTCGTACGGTTAATGTAGGAAAAATATCGCGATTCTCGGGCACATAGCCGAGACCCAGATGCGCTATTTCAAATGCTTTTTTACCATTCAGCGGCGTACCCTTCCAAGACAAGCTGCCTTGCCAATCAACCAAGCCCATGATTGCTTTGGCTGTCGTTGATCTTCCTGAGCCATTTCGTCCAAGCAAGGCGACGATTTCACCAGGTTGCACGTCGAAAGACACCCCATGCAATACATGGCTTTTACCGTAATAAGCGTGCAAATTTTCTACATTAAGCATGATGCGCTCCTTGCTCATCAGCTACTGCAGAACCTAAATAAGCTTCTTGTACTCGCTGGTTCGCGCGTACCGCTTCTGGTGTGTCGTATGCCAGCACTTCACCATAAACAACGACAGCAATTTTGTCTGCCAAACCAAAAACAACACCCATATCGTGCTCAACAGTTAATAGTGTTTTGCCTACTGTTACTTCTTTGATTAGACTGATAAAACGCGTAGTCTCAGTTTTACTCATACCAGCAGTAGGTTCATCTAACAGCACAACACTGGCACCGCCGCCGATGGTGACTCCAATTTCTAGAGCACGCTGCTCGGCATAAGTCAGATTAGTCGCCAAGACATCGCGTTTCTTGTCTAACTTGATCATGACCATCAGCTCTTCCGTCTTAGCATTGGCATCATCCAAATCTGCCAAGAACTTTAAGAATGTGTATTTGTAACCCAAACTCCACAACACACTGCAGCGTAAATTTTCAAATACGCTGAGTTTGGGGAAAATGTTGGTGATCTGAAAACTGCGTGATAAACCCATTCGATTGATTTCAAATGGCTTTTTACCGTTGATACGTTGACCATGCAACAATACGTCACCACTTGTTGGCTGAAAACGGCCGCTTATCAAGTTGAACAATGTCGATTTACCCGCGCCATTGGGGCCAATAATGGCTAAGCGCTCACCAACGGGTATGTCTAAATTTACACCACGAATGATTTCACTTTTGCCAAAACTTTTACGCAAATCTTTAAGTTGCAATGCATAGGAGCTCATAGGAACTCCTTTCTTTTAATTTCATTTTCAATATATTCTTGCGCAAGACCCCACTGCACTGCAAATCTACGACGCGTGAATTCAAACACAGTCAAACCAGCCAACAACACAGCTGCCGCGCCTACCCAACTGGCAGCATTTTTTGCATTTAGACCAATATTGAGGAACGTTAGCTCTGGCCCGAGCGCTTGATTCAATTGCATGTGATACACCATTTCAACCATCGCAGCTAAACCTAGAAGAGCGACCGAACCAGAAACAAAAAGTACCAGATATTTACCAAGCATAGGCTTCAGTTTGCCGAACGATGCAACCCGCAAATTCATCATGATCAAACTCGCAATGCCGCCAGGTGCATACATCACCATAAAAAGAAACAACAGTCCAAGATACAACAACCAAGCCTTGGTTAATTCACTGAACAGTACGAAAGCAAGAACAGACAAAATACCGCCAATGATTGCGCCAAAGAAAAATGTAGCACCACCCAAAAAGGTAAAAAGTAAAAACACAGCAGAGCGTGGACCACTCACATTTTCAGAAGTAACGATTTCGAAATTCAAAGCCGCTAATGCACCGCCAATACCTGCAAAAAAACCAGCAACTATGAAGGCAATGTATCGCACCCGCTGTGTGTCGTAGCCAACAAACTCAACGCGCTCTGGGTTGTCACGCACGGCATTTAACATACGTCCTAGGGGCGTCCGCGTTAACGCAAACATGAGTGCCGTACATACAAAGGTATAAATTGCAATCAGGTAATACAGTTGAATTTGAGGCCCAAAAGTTATGCCAAATGGTGAACTACCCGTTACTCGGTTACCACTTACGCCGCCTTCACCACCAAAAAAGCCCGGGAACATCAACGACATCGCCCAAATCAACTCACCAATACCCAGTGTGATCATGGCAAATGGTGTTCCTGCCTTTTTCACTGTAACAGAACCAAAAATGGCAGCAAACACCAACCCAGTGAGTCCACCCACAATTGGCACCAAACTCACGGGCAAAGGCAAGGTTCCCGAGCTGATCATATTGATCGTATGGATGGCCATAAAAGCCCCCAAACCCGAATACACCGCATGACCAAAACTTAACATGCCACCTTGCCCTAGCAAAATGTTGTAGCTCAAACAGATGATGATAAAGATGCCCATCTGACTCAGCATGGTGTGTGACAGCGAGCTGGTAAACAGCAAGGGCGCTAACACCAGCACCAACGCAAACGCACTCCAAACAAGTATTCGCCCAATATTAAGGGGTTTAAATTCAAAAGTTTGTTTTGACATGGTTTAACCCTCTCTCGTACCTAGAAGACCTTTAGGTCTAAAAATCAGAATTAACACCATAAACAAATAGGGCATGATGGGTGCAACCTGACTCACTTTAAGTGACAAAAGTTCATACCCAAAAGTACTCGGTGTAACGGCGGCGCCCATCGATGAAGCAGCTCCCGCCAAGGACGCATCGATACCCACGGCAAAAGTTTGCACAACACCAATCAGCAGTGATGCAAGCAATGCACCACCTAATGAACCCAAACCGCCGACCACGACAACCACAAAAATAATCGAGCCCACCGTTGCAGCCATACCTGGTTCTGTCACAAACGCATTACCACCAATCACGCCAGCAAGTCCTGCCAAAGCCGCACCTCCACCAAACACAAGCATAAATACGCGTGGGACATTGTGGCCAAGTGCTTGTGCTGTTTCAGGATGCGTCAGCGCCGCTTGAATAACCAAACCGATTCGAGTTCTGGTCAAAAGCAGCCAAATTGATAGCAGCATCATCAATGCCACAAACATCATGAAGGCTCGGTATTTTGGAAACTGGGTGCCAAATACTGAAAACAAAGGACCGTCTAAGGCTGCAGGAACACGGTAATCTAGGGACGCCCGCCCCCAAACCAATTGCACGAGCTCCAGCAAGATAAAGGCTAAACCAAATGTAATCAACAGCTCGGGTACATGACCAAAGGGGTGCACCTTACGCAAAAAGTAGCGTTCAAATCCAGCACCGATGACCCCAACAATCAAGGGGGCAATGAATAATGCAACCCAGAAACCTAAAAATTGAGTGACGGTATAAGCAAAAAATGCGCCCAACATGTAGAAACTGGCATGCGCAAAATTGAGCACGCCCATCATGCTGAAGATAAGCGTCAGCCCAGAGCTGAGCATAAAAAGCAATAAGCCGTAACTTATGCCGTTGAGTAGTGAGCTAGTGAAGAATTCCATGATGTTTATTCAGTAAAAAAAATGGAGCACATCGTGCCCCATTTAAAACTTGAAAGCAAGCTGCATTGCTACAGCTTAGCTGTTTATCAAGATGGGCGCTTCATCTGACAAGAGGTTGGCGTGGAAGAAACATACGGCTCCAATGCTTTGACCACAGCAAAGTTGAATCCTGTGTTCTCCTCGCTGTACGGGTCTTTTGCTGTCGCTTTTGTCCATTTGCTGATGTAGATATGCTGTTGCAACTGGTGGTCAGCTTTGCGCATTTTTGCTTCCCCACTGATGCCTTTGAATGTCATATCTTCCATCGCAAAAGCCACTTTGACAGGATCAATACTCTTCGCATTAGCCATACCTTGCGCCAACATAGACACACTCAAATAAGTTTGGAATGTGTAATAGTCATCGTTAAACTTTGCCTTAAAGTCGTTGCGTAGTTGGCGTAAATCACCCGTAAAATTTGAATGACTGATAGCAACTTGACTCACATTCATATCAGTGCCCTGAGCCAACGCAGTAGGCGTGCCTGACACGCCAGCATAGTAAGCATACAGCGGCAGCTTCATGCCAGCATCGTTCAATGCTTTGACCAGCAAGGTCATATCCGTACCCCAGTTGCCAGTGACAATGGCATCTGCGCCAGCCGCTTTGATCTTTGCAACATACGGAGAGAAATCTTTAACTTGCGCGATGGGATGCAAGTCTTCTCCGACAATTTTCACATCAGGACGTTTGCGCGCAATACCTTCTTTAAAGTATTTGGCGACTTGTTGACCGTGTGCGTAATTTTGATTAATCAAATACACATTCTTAACCTTGGCTTCGTCTTTCATGAAGCTGGTCAACGCTTCCATTTTCAT
>JAYUJX010000129.1:0-2123 GCA_043764955.1 Polaromonas sp. | reverse complement strand
GCTATTAAAAATATAGCTGTTAAGGCAGGAATTACGCCGGCTAGAGGCTTATTTGGTATCTATGATTTCGAGGGCTCTGAAGCTGATTTTGGCAGACTGATGGCGCAGTGGTTAATCTCTGCACCAGATCACACCATCATCATGTGCCATCCTGCACATGGGAGCTTGGATGCCTTGGACACGGTCTTGGATACAGGCGACGACATTGCGCAAGCGCGGCAGCGGGAATTCAATTATTTGGTGAGCGATGCTTTTTCGCAGGCCTTGGTGCATGCCAAAGTTGAGCTAAAAAAATCAATGCCAACGGCATAAGTCAATTCCGATGAAATGCCCAGAAGCGGCTTAGCAGGTAGGTTTGTCCGCCCGCAACGGCAAAACCAGACAGCAAAGCCAGCCAAGATGGCCAAGCCAGCAAGCGCAAAGCCAGGCTGAAAACAATCTCATTGCACACAAATCCCGCCACAGAAACTACGACAAAGCGCCGCAAGCTTTGCTGCACTGAACTGGTGGTGTCGCTGAAGCTGAGGTTTCTGTGACCCATAAAGCTGACTGAAAAAGCCACACAAAAGGCTAAAAAATTGGCTATTTCTGGTAAAACGGACGGTAAAAAATGCTCAATCAGGAAGAAAACGGCCAAATGCGTGAGTCCTGCCGCCGCTGCCACGCCGAAAAACCACAGTCCTGAACTCATTGAATGTCTAAACCCTTGCCAACTCTCGAGCGCAGCAAATAAGTAGGCCGTTGTTTGACTTCTTCGTAAATCCGCCCGACGTATTCAGCCAAAATGCCGATGGACAAGAGTTGAATACCGCTTAAAAACATCATGCCAACCACAATGGTGGCGTAGCCTGGGGTATCCGCGCCAAACCAAAAGTAATCAAAAACCACCCAAGCTCCGTAGCCGAGCGCAGCTATCGACAAGAAAAGTCCGAAATAGCTCACCAGCCGCAATGGCGCAACTGAAAATGCCAGTAAACCCGTGACCGCCAACGACAAAGCGCCTCGGAATCCATAGTTAGATTGCCCATCCTCGCGGGGCAGCGGCTCGTAATCTATGGCGGTGCTGTTGAACCCGACCCAGGCGTACAAACCTTTCATGAAACGATTTCGTTCAGGCAGCAGTTGTAGCGCTTGCACAACGTTTCTGCCCATCAGTCGAAAATCGCCTGCATTGGCCGGGATTTTCACGCGGCTGCGCCAGTTGATGAGCTTGTAAAACACGCTGGTAAACGCGATGTGAAGTTTTGACTGGTCATGCCGCGTCTTACGGACGGCGTAAACCACATCAGCACCTTGCTCCCATTTTTGAAGCATTTCAGGCAGTAAATCTATCGGGTGCTGGCCATCAGCATCCATAATGAAGACAACGTCGCCGCGCGCAGCTTCCAAGCCGGCAGTTAAAGCGGGTTCTTTGCCGAAATTGCGGGACAAGTTCAGGGCAACAACCTGCGGGTGTTGGGCGCACAAATCAGCCATGACTTGTTCTGTTGTATCGCGGCTACCATCGTTAACAATGATCAGCTCAACCTGTTGGGACAATTGCCCCAGTATAGAAATAACACGGGGAGCAACGAGACCTAGGTTGCCTGCTTCGTTGTAAGCGGGCATCACGCAAGAAATAGATGCAGCAGTGCGCTGGCGGGCAATGGTTGGGGTGGTCATACCTGTATTATGTGTGAAGACAATTGTGTTTCAGATGTGTTTGGCTTCATCAGGGAGATTTTTGTAGCGAACTGCTGATGAGCTTTAAGTCACCTTTTGCCAAGTAAAAAGTTCTTAGTTCATAGGGTTTGCCGGCATCTTTGGCTTCAATGCTAAAAATCCCTTCGATACGCTGAACCTTGCCTTCAGTGCCCATGAGTTTTCCAGAGGCAAGAATTTTTTCATTTTCTAATACGATATCCCAATTACCGGTTTGCGTATCTGGAGCGACATTGCTTGAATAGTTAATGGAATAACGGTATTCGCCTACTGGTAATGAAAGAAAAGGTCCAAAACTCAGCCAGCCAGCTTCAGACGCTGATCGAGTTGCTAAACGCTGGTCTAGACCTTTGCCAACGGGTTTGCCGACAACGGTGCTGTATTCCATCACCCCCCATTGCCTACCGTTTTCAATGATCGTG
>JAYUJX010000128.1:0-2129 GCA_043764955.1 Polaromonas sp. | reverse complement strand
AGCCGGTGATGACGGAGCGCAGCGTTTTGCGCCTCAGTGGCGAGCGTGCCGACAAAAAACGTGCCCATTGGCAAGCTGTGGCTGTTGCGGCTTGCGAGCAGTGTGGGCGTAACCGTGTGCCAGAGATTCATGCGGTGCAGAGTTTGAATGCCTGGTTGGCAGCGCAAAAGACAAATTCCGAGTCATTGCGTTATTTGCTGTCCTTGCGCCCTGAAACGCAGGCTTTGAACACATTGCTTGGTGCGAGCACCTCTGCAATGACCTTTTTGTCAGGCCCAGAAGGAGGTTTGAGCCTTGCCGAGGAAGAAGCTGCCTTGGCAAAAGGTTTCCAACCCGTCAGCCTCGGAAATCGTGTTTTGCGTGCTGAAACAGCGGGTTTGGCTGCGCTGGCGCTGTTTACGGCATAGACAGCGGTGTAATTCACCGCATAAATTTATACAACTCAAAAAGCCAGGAATCACCCTTGAAACGCAATCTCTGGCTCTTAGCCATCGCCCAAGGGCTGTTTTTAACCAACAACGTCACATTTATTGCTATCAACGGACTTGTGGGGCTGAGTTTGGCACCCTTGGGTTGGATGGCGACACTGCCCGTTATGGGCTATGTCGTGGGCGGGGCGCTCAGCACGGGGCTGGTCGCAAAGGCGCAAACCCGTTTTGGGCGCAAAATATCATTTCAACTGGGTTTGCTGGTCGGCCTGCTTTCAGCCGCCGTTTGCGCTTATGCGGCGTACAGTCGGCAGTTCTGGTTGCTGGTTGCGGCAACGGTAGTGGCGGGTTTTTACAACGCCAATGCCCAGTTGTACCGGTTTGCGGCAGCAGAATTGGCTAATTCTGACTTCAAAGAAAAAGCCGTGTCTTTGGTGCTGGCAGGTGGCTTGATTGGGGCTGTTTTGGGGCCAAATCTGGCGCTTTGGACCAAGTCTATGTTTGCCACGCCGTTTGCAGGTGCGTATTTGGCGCTGGTATTTGTGGCTTTGTTGGCTATGGTGGTTTTGTCGATGATTAACTTTCCTGCCCATGTCGTGCAAACCAAGGCAGATGGCGGTAAAAATGCTGGTCGCCCTCTGTCAGAGATCATGCGTCAGCCCGTGTTTATCGTCTCCACCATGGCCGCAGCGCTGGGTTATGGGGTGATGAATTTGCTCATGGCAGCCACGCCCATTGCGATGCAACAGTGCGGTTTGCTGTTTTCAGATGTGGCTTTTGTGCTGGAATGGCATGTGATCGGTATGTTTGCGCCTGGATTTTTCACCGGGCATTTGATCAAGCGTTTTGGAGTCTTGCAAATCATGGGCGTGGGCGTGGTGTTGAACTTGGCGTGTATCTTCATAGCGCTGTCGGGTCAAGATTTGCACCAGTTTTTAATCGCTTTATTCTTGTTGGGTTTGGGCTGGAATTTCTTGTTCACGGGCAGCACCACTTTGGCGTTAGACACCTACACACCAGAGGAGAAAGACCGTGCGCAGGGCGCGATCAACTTCTTCACCTTTGCGGTGTTGGCGCTCAGTTCTTTCGCCTCGGGTGCCTTGGTGACCACACGCGGTTGGACGCTGCTAAATCTGGGCTCGCTGCTGCCCGTTGTCGTTACGGGCGCTGCTTTGGTCTGGCTTGCATTCCATCGCCGTGGCAGTCACAATTTAGGATCGCAACAATAATTCAGGCCAATGTGTCTGATATTTGCTTTTGACTTTTAAACGATTGGAGAACATCATGGGCTTACTTGATTCAGTATTGGGCGCAGTTTTAGGTGGCGGACAACAACAAACGCCAGCACAAGCTGGTGGATTGGGTAGCATCATCAGCATGGTCGCAAACAACCCACAAATTTTGTCAACCATCACAAACATGTTGAGCAATGACGGTGGACAAGGCGGTTTGGGCGGCTTGGTTGGCAAATTCCAGCAAGCGGGCATGGGTGATGCGATCGGTTCTTGGATCGGTACGGGCGCGAATCAAGACGTGACTGGCGACCAAATTGGTGGCGCTTTAGGTGGCGATGTTTTGGCTGGCTTGGCCAAGCAAATGGGCGTGAATTCAGGCGATGCAGGCGGCATCTTGGCGCAAGTGTTGCCGGGTTTGATCAACCACATGACACCAACCGGTCAAGCACCAACGGGTGGTTTGGGC
>JAYUJX010000127.1:0-2133 GCA_043764955.1 Polaromonas sp. | reverse complement strand
CGCAAATGCTGCTTGATCCACTTGAAGAACAATTCCACCTGCCAGCGTTGGCGATACAAGTCGGCAATCAATGTGGGCTCCAGAACGAAGTTGTTCGTCAAAAAAACGATGCGTTTGCCTGTTTCGTCCTTGACAACGACACGGCGCAACAGTGCCGGATAGTCTTGGCTGGCGTAGAACAACGGCAATACACCCGTTTGATCGCACACGATATTCGTCGTGATCTTGTCCACCGGGTTGGAATAGCGTCGCTTGAACTTGGTATTGCTCTTGGCGCGAGTGACAAAGAACGCGTTGGCCTGATGAATTACAAACAAGCGCTTGAAATCCAGATAACCGCGATCGAGCAAATAGAACGCGCCAGACTCGATGGTCAACTCGTCCAAGGTGTTGACCTCGTGGGTCTTGCCGTCGGTAATATGGATGAAAGTGGGTATATTGCCTCTCAAATCCAGCAAAGTGTGCAGCCGCACCGCCGCCTTGGCTTGTCGGAACGGCGCCCAAGGAAACACCGACAGACACAGATCGATGGTAGTTGCGTCGAACGCGTAAACCGTCGCATCCAGATCGATAGCCAGCGGCTCGCTGGCGTACAAAGGACGGGCAATGCCAATCAGGTGCTGCGCCAAGTCGGCATAGATTTGCCAAGGACGCGTGGCGTTTGCATTGGCCAGCGTGTTGCGCGAAATCGTCTGACAACGAAACCCCATGTGGTACAGCCGCTTGGACTGGGCGCGCAGATTGATCTCGATGTCTCGAAGCGACTCCCGATAAGTCAACTGAGCGAATGCCATAGCAAAGAATTGATCCAAGCAGGAGAAGTCCTGAACTTTGTGATCGCCCCGATGCTTGGCTACGCAGCGGCGAAAGGTGCTCAAGGGCAGGTGTGCCATGAGCTGAGAAAACACGAGTTTGCCTTGATGCATAAGAGTCATTTGCGCAAAAGCGCAAATGACCCACAGTCTGACATTCGATGTTCAAATCGAGACCAGACGACAATGCTAATTTCGGCAAATAAATCATTAACTTACGATGTTCTAATGTGAAAACGTTGGGACACTACTGTACTTAGAAATAAGCTTCAATTGTTCCGGCGACAACGCCGTCACCATATGGAACGCATCTCGATAAGTAGGATTGCCCCGTAAAAATTCCCATGCCCATTGTTGAGCAGTATTTTTTGCAGTGTCGCTAGGGATGTCTGTCATCTTTTTAGGCTACATCAGTGCTGTTCGTATTCGCATTTTGAATCAATTCGCATCATTACAACGCAACTATGATCATGGTTAGAAGTATGGCCTGAAAGCAAAAAAGCCACCCGAAGGTGGCTTTTTCTATTCTAAATCAAAGACTTAGAAATTATCACTGGCGGAGAAGGCGGGATTCGAACCCGCGGAAGGTATAACCCTTCGCACGCTTTCCAGGCGTGTGACTTAAACCGCTCATCCACCTCTCCGTTGTATTGATTTTACCTCATAAAAAAGCCACCCCGGCTTAAGCAGGGGTGGCTTTTTATTTAGTGCAATCGTTAAATTAACGGATCACAGCCAAATCGACAGCTTTACCGCCTTTGTAAGTCTTCAACGTCAAAGCGCCGTTCTTGATGTCGCCTTTTTCGTCAAAAGTGATAGGGCCAGTAACGCCTTGGAAGTTAACTGTTTTAGCCAACACAGGCAGGTACTTTGCTGGCTCGGCAGAGTCAGCCTTCACCATCGCAGCAACCATCACGTTAACTGAGTCATACACATAAGGTGAGTAGATTTGCACGTCAGCATTGAACTTAGCTTTGAACTTCGTCTTGAATGCTTCCATGCCAGCTTTTTGAGCGCCTTCAACGCCACCAGCTTCTGCACAGTAGACTTGGTTGTCTGCCATTGCATCGCCAGCCAATTTAGCCAGCTCAGCTGAACAGATGCCGTCGCCGCCCATGAACTTGGCGTTGATGCCGAGTGATTTCATTTGGCGCAACATGGGGCCAGCAACAGCATCCATACCGCCGAAGAAAATCACGTCAGGCTTTTTAGCTTTGAGGTTAGTCAAAATTGCCATAAAGTCTGTTGCTTTGTCTGTGGTGTACTCATGTCCAACCACATTGCCTTTAGCGCCAGTAACGGCTTTTTTGAACTCATCAGC
>JAYUJX010000126.1:0-7778 GCA_043764955.1 Polaromonas sp. | reverse complement strand
TCGCAGCTCGGCGTGGCTTGCGCCATGGTGGGGACGGACTTTTCACAGACGTAGTTTTTGCCGTATTCAAACACCGCACTGGCGCATTTGGGGCAAGCGCCCAGGCTGGTTTGGGCTGCAAAATCCACGATTTCACCCGTGCCATCGGCATTTTTGTCGTCGCCAAAGTCAAATTCCAGCTTGTAGTTTTTCGTCTCTTCGTCGAACTTGATGACCATTTCAGCTGTGAACGGCCAGCCGGCTTTGGAGCGGAAGCCGTCCAAGGGGCCGATTTTGCGGTCGGTTAAGAATTGCTCGACTTCGGTCACCTCAAAGGTGCGACCCGCCGGCGTTTTGCCGAAAGAGAAGCCACAGCCCTCAGCCGCCCCCGCCGCACCCGTGCAGGTGTAACGGCGGTAGTTTTCTTTGACGATGCCGCCGCAGTTCGGGCAAGGTGCTTTCAACGTGGCGTAATCACCAGGAATGGTGTCGCGGTCGTATTCTTTGGCTTTTTTGACCATGTGCGAGGTCATTTCAGCCACTTCGGTCATAAACGTGTCGCGGCTGAGCTTGCCTTGCTCCATCAGCGCTAATTTATGCTCCCACTCGCCCGTTAAGTCGGCTCTGGAGAGCTCCTCCACACCTAAACCGCGCAGCAGCGTCATCAACTGAAAAGCTTTGGCGGTCGGAATCAGCTCGCGGCCTTCGCGCAGCATGTATTTTTCGTTGATCAAGCCCTCGATCGTCGCGGCGCGGGTGGCTGGCGTGCCCAAGCCTTTTTCCTGCATGGCTTCACGCAGCTCGTCGTCGTCAATCGTTTTGCCAGCGCCTTCCATCGCGCCGAGCAAGGTCGCCTCTGAATAACGCGCGGGTGGACGGGTTTTCAGGCCTTTCGGGTCAACGGTTTCGGCCAATACCTTCTCGCCTGGTTGTACAGGAACCAAGTTGGTTGAGCTTTTGCCTTCAGCATCCGGTGTCTCATCCGCAGCTTCTTTACCGTAGATCGCCAGCCAGCCCGGTTTGACCAGCACTTTGCCTTCGGTCTTAAAACTGTGCGGCGCTACCAAGGAGATGCGGGTGGTGATTTGGTATTCCGCGCTCGGGAAAAACACCGCCATAAAGCGCTTCACGACCAGGTCATACAGCTTTTGCTCAGCTTCGCTTAAACCACTCGGGGCTTGCAGTGTGGGGATGATGGCAAAGTGATCGCTCACTTTCGTGTTGTCAAAAATCCGCTTGCTGGGCTTGATGTAGTTGTTTTTCAACGCTGTTGCAGCATGGGGGCTGAGGTGACGCATGTCGCTGCCGGCCAGCATCTCGAAGGTTTGCCGCACTACGGGCACGTAATCCTCAGGCAGCGCGCGCGAATCGGTACGCGGGTAGGTCAGGGCTTTGTGGCGTTCGTACAGGCTCTGGGCGATGCTGAGCGTGGTTTTGGCAGAGAAACCGAACTTACCGTTGGCCTCACGCTGCAGCGAGGTCAAATCGAACAGCAGCGGGCTGGCTTGGGTGGTTGGCTTGCTTTCCTCGGTGACTGTGGCTTTTTTGCCACGCACCGCATCGGCAATGACCCGGGCTTCGCGTTCAGACCATACACGGTCGGCCTTGATTTCAGCGTCATCTGCGTCTTTTTTGTGCGCTGGGTTGAACCATTTGCCAGGGTATTCACCGGCTTCAGCAGCAAACGAGCCGTGGATTTCCCAGTAATCGCGGCTGATAAATTTGCGGATTTTCTCTTCCCGCTCCACCACCACCGACAACGTTGGCGTTTGCACCCGCCCCACCGTCGTCAAAAAGAAGCCACCGTCGCGCGAGTTGAACGCCGTCATGGCGCGGGTGCCATTGATGCCGACCAGCCAGTCGGCCTCGGAGCGGCAACGGGCGGCATCAGCCAGCGGCAGCATTTGTTGGTCGGTGCGCAGATGGTTGAAACCATCACGAATCGCCTGCGGTGTCATCGATTGCAGCCACAGCCGCGAAACGGGGTGCTTGGCCTTGCTGTATTGCTGGATCAGGCGGAAGATCAACTCCCCCTCGCGCCCCGCGTCACAGGCATTGACGAAGGCGTCCACGTCTTTGCGCTTGGCGAGTTTGACGATGGCATTGAGCCGCGTTTTGGTCTTGTCCATCGGCTTCAGGTCAAAGTGCGGCGGAATGACCGGCAGGTTGGCAAAGCTCCATTTGCCGCGCTTGACGTCAAATTCTTCAGGTGCTTGGATCTCCAACAGGTGACCCACGGCGCTGGTGACGACGTATTTTTCGTTCTCAAAATGCTCGTCCAGCTTCTCAAACTTGCCGGCTACCGGCGTGAGTGCTTTGACGATGTCATTCGCCACGGAAGGTTTCTCGGCAATAACCAATGTTTTCATTTTTCAGATCCCGCTTTAATTTCAATCATTAACTTCAATATTTAAATCTCAATATTTAATCTCAATATTTAATCTAGCTACAATTCAGCATCTCGCGTGCGCACGCGCACATGCGCGCACCCGTACGTACTAAACATACCAAATTTTTTGGCTGTGTTGAAAAAATCTTTTATCGACCCCAAAAAATTACAAAAACGTGGCAACAAAAACACCATCACCCAAAACAGCTGGCAAAACGGCCAAAAAAGTGGTTTCTCATCTGAAGCCAACTGCAAAATCAACGCCTAAACCAGCCGCAAAACAAGCCACTAAGCCTGGTTCAAAGCGTATTGCTGTTCGCAGCTCTGGCGTGCATGGTAAAGGTGTATTTGCAGAAATTGATATCGCCGAAGGTGAAGTTTTGATTGAATACAAAGGTGAAATCATCACCTGGCCCGAAGCCCTGCGCCGCCACCCACATGACCCTTCTGACCCGAACCACACCTTCTACTTTTCCATCGATGAAAAGCATGTGATTGATGGCAAAGTGAACGGCAATTCAGCCCGTTGGATCAACCATTCGTGCGACCCAAGCTGCGAAGCTGATGAGCAAAATGGCCGTGTTTTCATCAAAGCACTGCGCAATATCAAGGCGGGCGAAGAGCTGAATTACGACTACGGCTTGGTGATAGACGAGCGCTACACCCCGAAACTAAAAGCCCAATACCCGTGCTGGTGCGGTGCAAAAACTTGTCGCGGCACGCTACTTGCACCCAAAGGCCGTAAGTAAATCAGCCCTGACAAAGCACAATGAAGGCTACCACGCAACCTGTCAAATGGCCTGCTGAGGTGATTTGGGAGCAAATTGCGCCAATTTTTCCGAATTTCACGGTCGAAGTATTGCCTGAAATAGATTCGACCAACACGGAACTGATGCGCCGCGCCAAAGCGGGACAAATTGAGCCAATTTTGTTAGTGGCGGAAAAGCAAACTGCTGGACGTGGCCGTTTAGGGCGCGAATGGCACGATTTAGCAGCGCGCGATGAAACGCTGCCCGCGTTGACTTTTTCATTAGGTTTGCCGCTGTCACCTTCAAATTGGTCTGGTTTGTCGCTTGCTGTTGGCCTGAGTATTGCCCAAAGTTTGCATGCTGACATTGGACTCAAATGGCCGAATGATTTGTGGCTGAACGATAGAAAATTAGCCGGTATATTGATTGAGACCTGTGCGGTTGTGAATTCGGTCAGAAATCAGCGATACGTCGTGGTTGGCGTTGGTATCAACATCACAAAGCCGCAAGTGACTCAAGAAATAGGTCAAAAAATAGGTCCAACTTTGCCAGTGCCGCAATTACGCCGAGCGCCAGCTTGGCTGCAAGAATTAATACCCAATACCAGTGCTCCTGATGCTTTGCTACGCATTGCACCCGACTTGGTCAAAACGCTGTTGGCTTTTGCTGAACAAGGCTTCGCGCCCTTCCAAACGCGCTTCCATCAACGTGATGTGTTGCGCAATCGGCAAATCAGTGTCGATGACAACCAAGTCGACGCGAATAGCAGAACTTCAGGTATTGCACTTGGCGTCAACAGCAACGGTGAGCTAGAGATTCAGACGGCGCACGGCATAAAAGCCATCAACAGCTCCGAAGTGAGCATCAGACTCCTCTAAATCTTTACCGCTCTAAAAATTACCATGCTGCGCTTATCTGCACTACTTTTATTGGTCGCCAATGGCGTGTTTTTTGCTTGGTCAAATGGCTATCTCAGCCCATGGGGATTCGCTTCTGCGTCTAAAAACGAGTCATTTCGGGTCAACGAGCAAATTGAACCCGGGCGTATTGTTATTCGGCAAAAAGATGCTGCGGCTACAGCCCCAAACATTGTTGAGAAAACTAACGTGGCAGCAATCGCCCCAACCGTTGTAGCGACGACGCCAACGGCAGCTGTCGCGACGGCTTGCCTGACTGCCGGAGCTTTTAATGACCGACAAAGCACAGCTTTAATGCAAGTATTGAGCACCAAGTTGCCCGAACTGCTCTGGCGGTTTGACACGGTGACAGTGCCCGCGCGTTGGATTGTTTACATGGGCAAATACCCCAACGACAACGCGCGAGACCTCAAGAAAAAGCAACTTGACCAAATCAAGGTGCGCTACGAGGTTTTAGTTGAGGGTAATTTAGAGCCAGGTTTGTCTCTAGGCAGCCACGCAACACAAGTTGCAGCCAATCAAGCATTGCAACAATTGTTCTGGCAAGGGGTGCGCACAGCTAGGGTTTTGCAGGAGTCACCCGAGCAAAAAGCGCAGACATTGGTTGTGCCTGCTGTTGACGACGCCAACCGTGCCGAACTGAATACGGTATACGCAACAATTGCAGGGCAACTCGCCAACAAAGCCTTGCAAGTGTGCAAATAAAGTTTGCAGCTAAACCGATTCAAGCACGCGCTGAGAGCTTAAACCGCAAAGTAAACAAAGAACCCACGGGTGTTTTTCCTGGGTGCGCATCTTCAACAGTCAATATCGCCAAGTGCTTTTGCGCGATTTCTTGCACAATCGCCAAACCTAAGCCTGAGCCATCGGTATTGGTGCCAAGCACGCGATAAAAAGGTTGCATCACAAGCTCGCGCTCAGCCTCTGGAATGCCGGAGCCGGTGTCTTCCACTTGCAAAAACACGGCTTTTGCGATGCCGTCAGAGGTTACGCGTACTGTGACGATGCCTGGGTGCGCCGCGCTTGATGGGGTGTAGTTCAGCGCGTTGTCTACCAAATTACGAATCATCTCTTTCATCAAGGTGGGGTTGGCCTGCACCACGGCGCTGGCGTCGCCCACTAGCAAGCCCTCATACCCTAAGTCGATACGTTTTTCCATCGCACGCGGAATGGCGTCTTGCACCACATCACGCGTAAGCGCCACCAAATCGCAGGCTTGCAACGTCATCACATTGCCGCCACCTTCCGCGCGCGCCAAAGCCAACAACTGGTTCACCGTGTGCGTGGCACGAATGCTAGAGCGGCCAATTTGTTGGAGCGAAAGTTTCAAATCCTCAGTACTGCCACTTTGTCGCAAAGCCAAATCTGCCTGCATGCGTAAACCCGCCAGGGGTGTTTTCAATTGGTGCGCCGCATCTGCCAAGAAGCGCTTTTGCGCCGCCATAGAGTCTTTCAATCGCGTCAGCAAACCATTGACGGAAGACACAAGTGGCGCAACTTCTTGCGGTACTGAGGTTTCATCCAAGGGGCTTAAATCGTCCGATTTGCGCGCCCGAATACGGGCTTCTAATTGGTTTAACGGCCGTGTTCCGCGCACCAAAGCCAGCCACACCAAAAGAACGGCCAATGGCAAAATAACAAACTGCGGCAGCATCACGCCTTTGATAATTTCTGTAGCAAGCACTGACCGTTTTTCCCGTGTTTCAGCGACCTGCACCAAAGCATCCCTGGCGCCAGGCACATCAGACTGAATCCAAATGGCGGCGACCCGAACGGGTAGGCCACGAATTTCCTCGTCGCGCAGCTTCACCTCCCACGCGGAAGATTTGATATTTTCGGGTGGCGCGGGTACTTCTTTTTCGCCACTGATCAATTCACCCCGCAAACCTATGACTTGGTAATAAATCTGGTCTGAATCATCGGCACGCAGCAACTCTCTGGCAGGTTGCGGTAAGTTGAATTGCGCTTGCCCGTTTTTCACAACCACCAGCTGCGCCAAGGCTTGCACGTTGTATTCCAAGGCGCGGTCAAACGGTTTATCGGCGATGTTTTGCGCCACCAGCCAAGTTAGCGCCAAGCTGGCTGGCCATAACAGCAACAGTGGCGTCAGCATCCAATCTAAGATTTCACCGAAAAGCGAACGCTGCTCTCGCCTAAAAATGCCGCTGGTGCTTGGTTTTTTTATCACAGGCAAGATATTTGACGCCGGTATTTCAATGTCGTTCGCTGTCGTTCACGACCGTTTTAAGGCGCAATTTTTTCTAAGCAGTAACCCAAGCCGCGTACGGTGGCAATTCGAATCGGGTCTTTTTCGATTTTTTTGCGCAGCCGGTGAATGTAGACTTCAATCGCGTTGTTGCTCACTTCTTCGCCCCACTCACACAAGCGCTCAACCAATTGGTCTTTACTCACCAAACGGCCACTGCGTTGCAATAAGACTTCTAGCAAACCAAGCTCACGAGCAGACAATTCCACCATTTTGCCGTCGATCGTGGCCACACGCCCTGCTTGGTCGTATTCCAGCGGGCCGTGCTTGATGGTGCTGACCGCACCGCCCATGCCTCGGCGCGTCAAAGCACGCACACGGGCTTCTAGCTCTTGCAGGCTAAACGGCTTGGCCATGTAGTCGTCAGCCCCAAAATCTAGCCCTTTGACACGTTCTTCCACGCTGTCCGCCGCTGTCAAAATCAGCACCGCCAGCTTTGAGCCACGTGCACGAAGGCGTTTAAGCACTTCTAAGCCGTGCATTTTGGGCAAACCCAAGTCAAGAATCAGCAAGTCGAACTCGGTATTCGTCATCAGCGCCGCATCGGCTTGCGAGCCATCCGGCACATGGTCTACGGCTGCGCCAGAGCTGCGCAAAGTGCGTAAAAGTCCGTCAGCTAATACTTGGTCATCTTCGGCAATCAGAATTCGCATCGTTGTCTCCTGCATGGTTTTTTTTGATTTTAGGCTTTTCCAATAGGCAACCGTCAAAACTGGCAAGGAAGTTATTTCACAAAGTTACTCAACAAAGTTATTGCACAATAGAGCAGTGCTAAATGTCTTGCAAATCACCTTCCCCTTTTTCGCCCTCGTGCTTTGCGGCTACATCGCGGCACGCAAAGGCATCCTTCCCCACGCCGCCATTCCTGGGCTGAACAGTTTTGTACTGTTTTTCGCCTTACCTTGCATGCTTTTTCGCTTTGGCGCGTCCACACCCATCGCCCAATTGCTGGATGCCAGCGTTTTCGGCATTTACCTGTTTTGCGCTTTGGTGATGGTCGCTTTCACCATTGCCGTGACTAAAAACAAGCGCATCGGTTGGAATGATGCGTCTTTGGGGGCTTTGGTCGCCGCTTTCCCGAATACCGGCTTCATGGGTGTGCCGCTGTTGGTGGCGCTTTTAGGCGCAAAAGCCGCCGGCCCGGCCATCATCACCATCGTCATCGACATGGTCATCACCAGCTCGCTGTGCATCGCCCTGTCACGCTTGGACGGCGCAGACAAACACGGCTTCAGCAAAGCCGCGAAAACCGCCCTCAAAGGCATGCTCGCCAACCCCATGCCGTGGGCGATTTTGCTGGGTACATTGGCCTCCGCCATCAGCTTGACCATGCCCAAACCCCTCGCCGTCACCCTCGGCTTGTTGGCCGATGCCGCCTCTCCCGTCGCGCTTTTCACCATAGGCGCGGTGCTAGCGCGCTCGCAGATGAACTCGCATGAGTTACACGAGCAGATCGCATGGACAGACTACGTCCCCGT
>JAYUJX010000125.1:0-2135 GCA_043764955.1 Polaromonas sp. | reverse complement strand
TTCAAACCATTAGAGTTGCTTTAGCTGAGCACTTATTGGGTTGCTATTTTTTTTATACCAAATCAAAGTACATTTCAAATTGTAGAAACTGACTCACTATCTTGGTTAGCCCAATCATCTCGCTGCTGTTTAATAAAGGCATCAACTTCTTCCGCAGATGAATATACACTTGGTACAGACTGAGCTAATCGACGAGTTTTAGATAGCTTGTCTTCCGGCGGAGTATCTGTAGGCTGAGTTGGTGGAATGACTTGTTTCATATATATTTAAAGTAGTTTTCGAATTAATTTTACTATAAATTTAATAGCACATTAGGCAATAAATACGCCGACTACAGCCATTTTTATCTCTAAAATCAGCCTTTCCCAGTACTCCCATACCCCCCCGCGCCCCGCTCACTAGCCGCACCAAACTCACTAACCACATTGAATTGCGCCTGCACGACGGGAACGATGACGAGTTGAGCAATCCGCTCCATCGGCTCAATCGTGAAAGGCGTTGGACTGCGGTTCCAGGTACTGACCATGAGCTGGCCTTGGTAGTCGCTGTCTATCAAACCGACCAAATTGCCCAGCACGATGCCGTGTTTGTGACCCAAACCAGAGCGTGGCAGGATCATGGCGGCGAAATTGGGGTTGTCTAGGTAGATGGCGATGCCGGTGGGGATGAGCTGCCAGGCGTTGGGCTGCAGGGTGATGGGGGCATCTAGGCAAGCGCGAAGGTCTAAGCCTGCGCTGCCGGGGGTGGCGTAGGCGGGCAGGAGGCTCGCCATTCGGGGGTCTAAAACTTTAAGATCGATATTCATGGCGGTTGAAGTCTGGGACGTTTAGCGCGCCAGTCTCCAACAAACGCTTGTAGTGCTCGTCGAGTATTTCCAACTCAGCGAGATACTCTTTGTTTTGTCTATCTTCATAAATATACAGGATGACTGGCAAGACAAGCAATATTAAAAACCAAATTGTAACGCCCATGAGAAACTCCTAGTTTGTGCAATTGACTAGGACATCTTTGGCGCTGAGTTCTCTAAATGAGAGTCGTTCAACATTTCGTCCTGGTGCGCAAATTCTAGGCCTCTACGCCGCGAAATAGTAGACAAATTGCGTGAATATTCACGAAAAAACAGGTGACTATTCACATATTCCGCTCGGAATGGACCCTTCGACAGGCTCAGTCCGAACGATGTTTCGTTATGCTGATCGCCCTAACCTAGCCGCAATATCCGCCACCAATTGCCGCGCCAAGTGGCGTTTTGAGGCTCTGGGCAACTCTTTGACGGCTTTCGCATCGACGAGTAACAACGCGTTATCGTCTTGCCCAAAAGTCGCTGGGCCGATGTTCCCCACCAAAAGCGGCACGCCTTTTCGGATGCGCTTGGCTTGCGCGTTGGCAAGTAAATCTTGGCTTTCTGCGGCGAAACCGACACAGAACAAGCCATCAGGCATGCCGGATAAACCTTTTTTACCGCGCTCAGACTGCGCAACAGTTGCCAAAATGTCTGGGTTTTCGACAAACGCGAGTTGCGGAACGCTACCTGAGCCGTCTTTTTTCAACTTTTGATCGGCAGGAGTTGCAGGCCGCCAATCCGCCACGGCGGCTGACGCTATAAAAATAGTAGCGAAATTGGCATATTTTACGCCGGCTAGCATCATATCTTTTGCTGATTTCACGTCCACTCTCTTAACCCCACGCGGCGTAGGCAGGCTGACGGGACCGGCGATGAGCGTCACCTCCGCACCCGCTTCATATGCCGCCCGCGCGATGGCGAAACCCATTTTCCCGCTGGACAAGTTGGTGATGCCGCGCACGGGGTCAATCGCCTCATACGTCGGGCCAGCCGTTATCAGCACTTTTTGCCCCAAAAGCGATTTGGGGGTGAAAAACGCGATCAAATCTGCCAAAATCTCGTCCGCCTCCAACATGCGGCCATCGCCCACCTCGCCGCAGGCTTGGTCGCCCTCGCCCACCTCTAGCACGGTGATGCCGTCTTGTTTCAGCTGTGCCACGTTACGCTGGGTAGCAGGGTTGGCCCACATTTCGCGGTTCATGGCGGGGGCGAGAATCAAAGGGACTTCAGCGATTGGACGTGCCAAGCACATCAAACTCAGCAAGTCATCAGCGCGTCCATGCAGTAATTT